>DAIBSV010000003.1 GCA_027415455.1 Nitrospirota bacterium
AAGGCCCTGTTGGCGAAAATCAGGCGGAAGCCGGAATCGTGGACCAGAAAAAGGTTGGTCCGGGCATCGACGAACCGTCTCCAGTCGAAAAGATCCGGAAATCGCGCGATCAGGTCCTCTGTTTCATCCATGGCGCCCCTCGGTTCATTCTGACTTTTCCTACTGCCCCAAGACGATCATGATTCGATTCCGGACCGCGGATCCTCCCATGAAGACGGAAGATCAAGCCCCGTCCGGAGTCTTCCCCGGATCCGGGGCGGGATCGGCGGTGCAGACCCGGGCGGCTCCCCCTCCTCGTTTCTTGGCCCGGTACATGGCCAGATCGGCATTCTTGAGAAGATCCTCCGAATTCCTTCCCGACTCCGGATACAGGCTGATCCCCACGGAGACGTCCACCGAAAGGGAGTGGCCGCGGACCTGGAAGGGGCGGGAAATCTCCCCGACGATCTTTTTTGCGACCCGTTCGGCCTCTTGCCGGGTACGGGCTCCCGGAAGGAGAACGATGAATTCGTCCCCTCCCTGCCGGGAGACGGTATCCTCCTGTCGGACGCATTGCATAAGACGGCGGCCGACTTCCACCAGAACCTCGTCTCCCGCCGAATGGCCCAGGGTATCGTTGATCGGCTTGAACCGGTCGAGATCCAGAAAGAGGATGGCCGCAGATGGCCCGTTGCTGCCCCGGGAGGCGAGGAGGCGGTCGATCCGGTCCCTGAGGATCGTCCGGTTCGGAAGGCCGGTGAGGGGATCGTGGGTGGCAAGGTAGCTGATCTTTTCCGCCTCCATCTTTTTCCGGGTGATGTCGGAAAAGACCCCCACCCGGAACCGGATGTCCTCCTCCGAGGAGAGCGTGCTGACCGACAGTCGGACCGCATACTGCGCGCCGTCCTTCTTTCGGCTCCAGAGCTCCCCCTCCCACTGGATCCCGGCATCCAGAGCAAACTTCATCTCCCGGTAGACCTCGGATTCGGTGCGGTCGGATTCGAGAATGCGGACGTTCTTTCCAAGAACCTCTTCCGGGGCGTACCCGGTGATCCGGGCGAAGGCGGGGTTGACCGAGACGATCCGGTCCTCTCCGTCGACCACCAGGATGCCTTCGGAGGTGGCATCGAAGACGGCCGAGGCGATCCTGAGGCTCTCCTCGGCTCTTTTCCGGTCCGTGACGTCCTGGCCCATGAGCAGGAGCCCCCGGCGGGTGCCGTCCGGTTCGAAAACGGGAACGCGGACGATTTCGAGAAGGCGCCAGCCCCCGGCGGAGTCGGGAAACCGGGCCGTCTCGCGGGTTTCCCTCCCCGCCGTCCATGCGACTTCGTCCTTTTCGGCAAGGTCCCGGAAGAAGTCGGCGAGCTCCGGCCGGTCGAGCACGAGGTCGAGGTCCTTCTTTCCCCGCCAGATGTCGGGGCCCGGGATCCCGGAAAGGCCAAGGAGGGCGACCGCCTTGCCGTTGGCCGAGACCCATCTCCCCGAGGCATCCTTGAACCAGAGTCCCTCGGGTATCGTCTCGAGAATGCGCTCCGTCTTTTCGGCCTGCTCCCGGATGAGATCGATCATGCCCTTCCTCTGGAAGGCGATCGCCACCTGGCGGGCGATGGCCTCGAGCACGGGAAGAATGGAGGGGTCGAGGAGACGGGGGGCGCCGAAGTGGACAAGGGAGAGCGTTCCCGGATGGTCCCGGTCGACGGCGAAGGGAATGGCGGCTCCGCTCGCGGCGCCGGCCGAAACGAGCGCCGGCAGGGCCCGGGAATGCTCCGTGTAGTCCGCCACGAAGGCCGGACGCCCGTTCCGGATCGCATCCCCCGCGAGGGAAGCCTCTTCCGGAAGGACGATCTTTTCCAGAAAGGGGGCCCGGGAGGCCGCTTCGCCGGTCGGCCACAGCGACGACAGGGCCCCGGGGGCCGTCCGGTAGGTGATGAAGCCTCCGTTGAAGCCGGAAAGGGTCATGGCGTACCCGATCGCCTTCCGGGCGACGGTTTCCGGATCGATCTGGAGGGACAGGTCTTCGATCGTCCGGGCGAGGAGGTCCGTCCGAAGGGATTCGGTCTTGTGCTGGGTGATGTCCGTTCCGGTCCCGTGGATCTCGATCGGAACCCCGTCCCGGTCGCGCCTCACCGCTCCCCGGAGAAGATACCAGCGGACCGGGGGAAAAAGGCCCGCCCTGACCCGGATCCGCAGTTCGATCTCGATCACGCCGTCGGGGCCCTCCCCCGCCCTTCGGAGGTTTTCCAGAACCCGGGACGAATCCTCCTCGTGGATCATGCCGAGCCAGAAGAGGGGATCCGAGAGGAGATCCTCCCGTGAATATCCCGTCAGGCGTTCGACGGAGGAGCTTGCGAAGAGGAGACGGAGATCGGGAAGCCCCAGGACGAAGACGATGTCCGGAAGAACGAAAAAGATGCGGTCCAGGAACTCCTTCTGATCCCGGAGGGTGTCGAGCAGCCTTTTTCTCTCCAGCGCCATCCCCATCTGCCGTGCCAGGGCTTCGAGGGCGGGGAGGGCTTGGGCCGGAAAAGGTTTCGCCCCTCCGACGTTTCCGATCGAGAGCGTTCCCGCGGGCTTCCCCCCGATCCAGAACGGAACCGCCAGGGCGCATCGGAGCCCGGCCCGGGCGAGAACCGGAAGGGCCCCGGGGAAGGAAAGGTAGTCATCCACCCAGAAGGGCTTGCCGGAGGCGAAGGCCCGGCCGGGCAGGGTCTCTTCCGGCCGAACCCCTTCCTGAAAAACGATCCTCGGTCGAAAGTCCTCACGGGGCCAGTGGAATCCCATCGTCTCCGGGATCGGGACCCCACTGGAATCCAGGACGGCGATGAAGCCCGCATCGAATTCCGTAAGGGCGAGGGCGGCTTCGACGACGTCCTTCCCGATCATTTCCGGATCGTTCTGGAGCGAGATCGCCTCCACGATCCGGAAGATCCGCTCGTTCTTGATCTCTTCGTTCTTCCGGGCGGTGATGTCGGTGAAGGTCCCGATCAGGCGGCGGGGCTCCCCGGAGGCATCCCGGTCCAGCATCGCCCGGACGAGAAACCAGAGGAAGGGGAGCCCGCCGGCCGGGAGAAACCGGAGTTCCGTGGCCTCCTGGGGCTCCCCCTCCCAGGTCTTTTCGAGGAGGCTCCGGAAGCGGTCCCTGTCCTCCGGATGGAACGAGCGGTCGAAGAAGGTCCGGTCCCCGAGGGAGGCTTCCGGCTCGAATCCGGTGATCTCGAGGAGGGAGGGAGAGAGGTACATCGGAACGAGTTCCGGCCAGACGGTTTCGAAGACGATGTCGGGCACGGTCCCGAGGATCCGGTCCTGGTGCTCCTTCTCGCGGCGGAGCGCGTCTTCGAGGTTGTGGCGAGCGATCGCGATTCCCATCTGGCGAGCGATCGTGTCGACGGGGGGAATGTCGCTGTCGGAAAAGGCGGAGAGACGGGTTATCGAGGCAAGGGAGAGCGTTCCGACGATCCGGCCCTCCGAATGGAGAGGGACGGCGAGGGCACTTTTGTGTCCGAACCTGAGAAAGGCGGGAAGGGAATCGGCCATGTCGGAGTAGTTGTCGACTATTAAAGGTTTTTCTGTCGAAAAAACCTGTCCGGCCATCCCCTGCCCGGGGGGAAACGGACGTCCGAATTCCGCTTCGGGGATTCCCTCCAGCCCTTCCGTCCTCCAGCGGTAGGACAGGAGGCCGGTCGCGGGATCGTGAAGGGCGACCGCCGCCACCTCGGCGCCCGTCAGTTCGCAAACGGCCCGGAGGGCCTGGGCCACGAACCGGTCGAGCTCCGACTGACCGGAGAGGGCGAGGATGGTTTCGTAGAGGATCTCCTTTTGCCTTTCGGCCCTTTTCCACTCCGTGACGTTCAGGAGGATGCCATGGAGCTCGACGGGAAGCCCGTCCGGACTCCATGAAATCGTCCCGTGACCGATGAAGGCCACCTCGCGTCCGTCCCGGTGGCGGAAGGAAAACTCGGCACGAACGGCAGTCCCCTTCTCCCGCAGGGTCCGGTCGATCGCCTCCTGGATCCGAAGGAGTCCGTCGTCCATGGCGAGCCTTTTCCAGAGACCGGAGTCGGCGACGAGCTCCTCGGGGGTGTATCCCAGGACCTGCGTGGAGGAGGGGCTGACGTACACCGGAGCCAGTTCGGGGAAAATGAGGGTGTAGACGATGTCGGGCAGATGGTCGAAGACGTCCTGGAGGCGGTCCTTCTGGACCCGTATCTCGGAAAGGAGGGCCTCGCGGTGGAGTCCGATCCCGATCTGGCGGGCGACGGCCGCGAGGAGGGGAAGGATTTTTCCGTCGACGGGGCGCCGGGGGTTCGACGAAACGATCATCAGGATCCCGAGAGGCTCTCCCGGCGACGGTCCCGAGACCACCGGCACGACGGCCGCCGAGCGGACGCCCCTTTCCCGGACCCAGGGAAGACATTTCCTGTCGCCTCCGTAGTCCGCGATCAGGCGCCCCTCACCCGAATCGAAAAAGTCTGTCCCGACGCTCTCCTGAAGGGAAAAGGGACGCGACGCTTCCCGGGAGTCGGCCGCCAGAAGGATCCCCGACCTGAAGCGGTAGGAGAGGCATTGGCCCTCCCGGTCGAGCAGGGCGACGCCGCTCCCGTCCGCCTCGGCCAGCCTTTCGGCGGAACGGAGGGCATGGGCCACCATGGCGGGAAGATCCTCTTCGAGAGACAGCTCCTCGATGAGTGTCCGGAGGACATCTTCGTGGACCGCGGAGATTCTGCGGGATCTCAGGAAGAGGGAAAAGAGACCGGCGAGAACGAGGACGAAGAAGAGAAGGGCCAGCTCCAGGGAAATCCGGTGTTCCCGTTCGAGGATCCCGAGATTCTCTTTTTCAAGGGTGGCTTCGGAGCCCTGGATGGAAAGGGCCAGAAGGCGGATCTCCCGGATCGGTCCCTTGAGGCGGGAATACGACATGAGCGCTCCCGCGAAGGGAACTCCTTTCCCGGAAACCGCGGGGAATCCCTGCCGTACGGATTCGAGGATCGCCCTCTGGGTGGCAGTCAGATAGGAGCTTTTTGAAAGGACAAATTCCAGGGACTTCTGGCCCTGGACCAGAAGTCCGCGGATATAGGCCCGTCTTTCCCTGGAGAGGAGGAATGTTCCTTCGAACACCTCCCTTTCGATGTTTTCGGCGACGTTTTCTAGGAAAAGGAGGTTGTATGAGATGCGGGAGAGGGTGGCCAGCCGGGCCTGCCCTTCGATCCTGTGTTTCTGGAAGGACAGGATTTTCTCCGTCGCCACCGGACCGAGGACCATGACGACAAAAAGGATCGCGACTCCATACGCGTAACGTCCCCGAAGATTCACATGTATCCCCCCGGCTTCGGTCGTCCCGCTCCGTTCCCCCGCGCGGAGCGGAGCGGGACGGATCATGGCTTCCGAACGTGTATTCCTGCAGGATCCATTCTACAGGGTCGGGATTTTTTTTCCAGAGCCTTCCGCAATATTCTTCAGCAGGGGACCCGGCCTGCCCCCGGAATCCCGGAGCGTTTTCCCCGGAAGGTCCGGGACAGATAAGAGAAAGGCGACACGCGGGAATGCTCCAGACCTCCCGGTCCGATCCTTTCCCCACCACTTGCCATAAGACTCAGCCATTCCGGTTAAAAAACCAGAGCGTGAATTGCCGGGACCGGACCGGTGTCGTTGACACGCCGGGGCGTGATGGCCTAGACTCTAAGAATTCGAAAGGCCCCCTTCGGCAATCTCCCCGGGGCGGGCTTCCGGGAGATGTTCTTATGGTTCGATCTGACTCCCTTCGGTGGGGAGCCGCAATTCTCGTTCTCGCGTTCCTCTTTCTGGCCACGGCTGGCGGGAAAGGGATGGCGATCTCCGCTCGGGTTCCGAAGGCCCCACCCCTCTTTTCTTTTCTGGCCGTTCCGGACGGGATCGCGACGTCCATCGGATCCGAACGCCCTCTCCCCCTCCTCGCTTCGGAGGCTCTTCCGCATTTTTCGGATCTTTCGTCCGGCACGGTGCCTCCAGGACCACCGGAGGAAGACGGGGATCTTCTGTGCCATCACGCCTATTCGGGACCTCTTCCCTCCTGGGAGTGCCACCATTCCGATCCGGCGCTTTTCCTCTCTCCTCATTACGCACCGGCGGCCCTGACAGAGTTTCCAATCTTTCCCGGGGGAACCGAAACAACCCTGGGGCGAAATGCCCTTTTCCAGCCCCTCCCCTCCCCCTCCATCGCTTCTCCCGAACCTCCCCCCCGTCACGCCTTCTCTCTCTGAAATGTCGGCACGGGGTCTCCCCGTCTGACGATTTCCCGAAATCCGGTTCCTGACCCTTCCGCGCGCTTTCCGGGAGACAGGACCCAACGAGAGCAGAATGATGTCCCGGACGCTGTCAATGCCGAACAGCCTTTTCAAAGATATTGGTTCCTCGGAGCCTCCCCCACCGTCTTCTCCCGGTTCCCGGGCCGGAAGCGGACGACGCTCCTGGTCGACCCTGGGACTTCTTGCGGCCGTTCTTGGAGCCATTTTCTTTCTGGTGGCCCTGCCCCGGCACACCCATGCGGGACTCTTTCTCCTTCCCGAACCTTCGGCTCCGGCACTTCAGGCCGAACACCTTCCG
The DNA here is from genome assembly GCA_027415455.1 of Nitrospirota bacterium. Next base: position 6,559 of record DAIBSV010000003.1, read on the forward strand.
ATACCGCCGGATTTCCAGTCCCGGCACCCCGAACGGGCCCTTCCCTGCCGTCACATCCGGACAACGGGGTGTTCACTGGAGTGTCCGCATGAAGCCGGCGCGGCGCTAACGTCCCCCGGGCTCCTCCCGGACCTGGCCTTTGAACGCCCCGAGACGGCGCCTTTCCTGCCTTGTCTTTCCCCGGGAGTCTTCCGGGAACCTGCGCCCCTCGCCTCCCCGGTCCGGCCCCTCCCCGATCCCCCCCCGCGCCTCTCCTCCCTTCGGACATCCGACAACCCTGACTACAAACCACTCTGTCTGAAATGGAGGAACGAATGCCTCAAACAAAAACCGTCCCCACACGCCGCGCCCTCTCCGGAGCCGCACGGGGGCTCCTGCTCGTGGCAGTTCTTCTCGTCCTGATCTTTTCCGCGCCCCCCCGTGCCCGGGCCTGCGTCTTCTGCCTCGAGCACATGGGGGTCGATGCCGCCATGTTCTGGACGAGCGACGTCATGGAATCCATGCGCTGGGACTACGCCAGCACCCTGGTGAACAACAGCGCCTGGTTCGGCTCCAATGTCCATGGCCTTTCGGCCTCAGAACTCCTGATGACCCAGGAGAACACCCTCCAGCTCCTCGCCACGAAGCGCTGGATGGTGCAGGTGACCGAACCTTTCTACTACCGGTGGAACTGGCCCGGAAACATGTCCTCCGGATACACTCCCGGACTCGGAAACAACAATCCCGGCATGGTTGCGGTTCCGGGCGACCTCTGGATCGCGAATCTCCTCGACGTCTACGACCGGAACACCTTCTCGGGAGCCACCCGGATCGTCCTGGTCCAGGGGGTCCATTTCCCGACCTCTCCCACCCTCCAGACCTTCAACAACCAGTATGTCAACAGCGACCTCACCGGAGCCGGAAGCTACGAGCTGACCTTCGGCATTGAAGTGATGCATACCTTTTCCAACGGCCGGTGGATGCTGGTGGGGGATTTTCTCAACTCATTCGAACTTCCCAACAATCTGGGGGTCGAGACCGGAGACACGATCAATACCGACTACATGGTCGGATACCGGGTGACGGGGCTCCATTCTGACATGCCGGAGCTATGGGTCACACTGGGCGACTACATCCACTACAACTCGGCCAACCTCCAGATCAATCCCGAGACCATCAACGGCGTGCTCACGCCCGCCGGCCCCATCCTGGGCACGGAGGCCTTCACCGAACAGGTGGGGGTGGGGGCGTGGATGATTCCCAAAAGCCTTCCGAACCTGATGCTGTTCGCCAACGTCATCAAATACCTCTACTGGTCGGATCCGGGGCAGAGCGTTGCGAACAACAACCTGGCCCCTTTCCCGACCTTCAAGGCCAACCTGGGTTTCATGTGGATGTTCTAGCCCTTAAACAAAGGATGAACGGATGAAAAGACGCACGATCACGATTTTCTTCGGGATGGCGTTCGCCCTGGGCGCTCTCGCACTGTCGCCCCGATGGTCCCCGGCCGAGACCCAGATTCCGGCCATGGGCTCCATGGCCCCCTCGCCTTCCGCCACCCCTTCCGGCCCGTCTTCGGCGGGGGGAAGCATTCCCGGAACGGGGTTCGCCATAGAAGGCTTTGCCGGAGGAGACACCTCACTCTCCGGATCCTACAGCACCACGACCGGGCAAACCGTCCCCTACGCCTTCGGCTCGGCGCCCCTCTGGGGGCTCCGTATCGGAAAGATGGCTTTTTCCCGTCTCTTCCTGTACCTGACCTTCCAGCAGAGCTATTTTTCCCAGAACACCCATTCCCTGGTGGGCTTCGGCGGAAACTACTATCTGCCGGGGACGGAGCGCCTTCCGGTCCTTCCCTATTTGAACGCGACCTTCGGCGCCTCCTACAATACCTATGGAGGAATCGATGCCCAGGCGGGATATGGCTGGATGCTGGGAGCCGGAGCCCTCTATCCCGTCTCGAAAAACCTCGGGGTCTTTCTGGAGGCCGACGCCTATTACGAAACGGCGCCTCTGGGGATCAACACCACCGTCGGAAATCCCCCGGGCACGATCGCCCATGTCAGCGATACCTGGTCCCTTCCGGTCATGATCGGAATCCGGTACTCTTTCTAGAGGCTCTCGTGGACCCTGGAACCATTGCGGATTCCGACCGGATCCAAAAGCGGGAGGGGGAAACCCAGCCCCCTCCCCCCAACACGCCCTGAAAAAAGAAAGGAACATCATGAACCTCTCACGCCCGTTCCCCCGGCTCTCGACCGTCCTTCTCGCCTTCATCCCGGCTCTCCTTCTTCTGGCTGGAGCCCGGACGCTCCTTGCGGCGGACGCCTCCCCGAAGGTGACACTCAAGCCGGCCTCCCTCGCGGAATCCGGTTCTCCGATCCGCCTGCGCCTTCACATTCTTCCCGCGCCCACCCGATCCCATCCCCTGCATCTTCACCTATATGTGGACGGGCGGATGGCCCTCATGACGACGGCCTCGTCCTCCGAAGTCACCGTCACCCTTCACTCCCTTGCCCCGGGCCGCCATGAGGTGACGGTCGTGGAGGCCGACCCCCTGACACACCGGGAAGAGGGTGAAATGTCAGGGATGAAAGGGATGAATATGGGTGACGGAGGGATGGAGGGAATGGAGATGGAAAAGATGGACATGAAGGGCATGGGGACCACCACTCCCTCCCGGAAGGGCTATCTGGCCCATCTCACCCTCGTCGTCGGGGAGAAGAAACCATGACATTCCTCCGGAGAAAAGGGATTTCGGCGACAGGGCTTCTTTCGGGAATCCTCATCGGGACGATGCTCTCCCTTCCCCTTCCCGCCCGGGCTTCCGGAATGTCAGAGCTTCCGGACCTGGCCGGAAACACACCCGCCGACAGGGCGCAGTTCCTGGAAAAAACCAGGAGGGTGGCGACCGCCATCGTCATTGGCCACGGATCCCGGACCCTCTGGGTCTACTTTAACCCCGACTGCTCCTATTGCCATCGGCTCTGGGAAGCGCTGTCGGGGGTCTCCGACCTGACCGTTCTCTGGATCCCGGTGGCCTTCTCCCTTAAACCCTCTTCCCTGGCCCGATCGGCCGCCATCCTCGCGGCAAAGGACCCGCCCGCCGCCCTGGCCGACAATGAAAATCATTTCAGCGACCTTCTCGAAGAAGGCGGCTACCCGGTTTCGGGGCCGATCGACACAAAAGCCCAGGAGGCGGTCACCCAGAACACCATGATGTTGAGGCTCTGGACCGGAAAAATAGCCACCCCCACGATTCTTTATCGGGACACCCGGGGCAGGGTCCAGGAATCGGTCGGACTTCCGGCCGACATCCCGGCCATGCTGGAAACCATCGCTCCGGCTCCCTGAAAAGGCGTCCCGGCAAAACAAAACCCATGAACGCCTCTCAAATGACAAAGGAAACGCCATGTCCGAAAAAGCCGTCCGAATTCTCGGAGGGGCCATCGCCCTTCTCTCCCTGATCCCCGCCACCGGCCCCCTGTTTCTGGGAATCGTCCGCGACGACATCCACGCCCATTCCAGAATCGGAGACCTGGGGCTTCAGGCCATCACCTTCTCAGGGATCCTCATCGCCGTCTTTGGCGCGCTCCTCGCGATCCAGGGAATCGGCCGGAACGGCAGCCGATCCTGATCCCCATGCTCCCTCCGGTGCGCGTCAAGACATGTCCGGATCCGCGGTGGGGAATCCTGGCTCCTTTCCTGGCCGTCCTTCTCATTGTCGGCGGAACGGGAATCTTCGTCCGGGTCTATCATGGTTCGATCGAGGGAGATCATAAGCTCGACCCGGCCTTTCCCAGGGCCGGCCGTCCCTTTCGGATCATGATTCCACCGGGGTCTTCCGGAAAGAAGGCCGCAACGCTTCTGCTGGTGGTGACGAAGGAATCCCGCTCTCCCTACGCCCCCGGGAGGTGGCCCGTCCCCTCGACGGTCATGCGCCTCGTCCTGGCCGACTCCCCGGATCCCCGCCCCGTTATCCTTTCCCTTGATGATCCCGGCCTTTACCAGATCCGCATCATCGAAACCTCCAGCGGAATGTCCAGGCTATCCCGCAAGGTACGGGTCGTGCTACCAGCCTCCTTCCTGGGAGACACGCTTCTTCTTTCCACCCTCGCCCTGGCCGGCAGGCGGATGGCCTTTCAGATCGGGACAAAACGCCGGCTGATGCTCATCCTGTTCCTGGACTTGTCCGCCCTGTTCGTCTTCGGATCTCTTGCCGAAGTCCCGGAACGCCGCATTGAGGCCATTCCCCTCGCATTCGGGAATGCTCCCCCGACAGAGGGGCTCCTCTCGCTCCGGGAACAAGTCTGGCAGGGGGGGACCGGAACATGGGATTCGATCGGACACGACCGGCTTCTTTTCCAGGGGCCGATCGTCTGGGGAGCAAAGATCACGCCTCCGCTCCTTTCCATTTATGAGCCGGGTCTTCTTCGGACCACGGTGGCTCTCCCGCGCCAAAGAGGACCGCGCCTTCGGATTCTCCGGAAATTTGTCCGGATTCGGCAGGACAATCCGTCCGAAAAAATGAGGGACCTGTGTCTTTTTCTGGGGCTTGTCTTCTTTTCGGCTCTTTTTTTCGTCGGGAATCTCCCACTCCGGAACAATGCATCCAAAAGCCCCGAATGAGTCCGGACTGTCGAAAAAAGACGCCTCCCTCATCCGTGCCGTTCCCATTTGCCATTTTGTTCAAAAAATCCTAGAATCATCCCGTCGGAAGCCCCAGAACCGACCCTCCCATTCCCAACGGACCCGTGATCGGCTCCCCGTTTTCTCCTGCCTTCCCGGTCCTCACCCACGTCCCGGTATCCTCATTGTTGCGCTCCGGAGTCGATCAATGGCGACGAACAGGGAACAAGCCGACATTCAAGACCTTCCCGAAGACAGGAGTTTCATACGCGACCGCATCCGTTTTCTCAGGGTGGGAGGGGTCATCGGCATCCTGTCCTCGCTCGTGATGACGGGGATCGAATCCTTCCGAAACGACTTTTTCCGGGTTCTCCCGTCGGTTCTTTTTTCGGTCGTCGCCCCCCTCCTCCTTCTCTGGCTTCGCCGGAGGCCCCAGGACCTCGAAAGGATCCTCACCGGCTTCGCCGGTCTCATTCTCATTCAGCAGCTCTCAGGGGCCGTTCTCTCCGCAAACGAAATCCTGATGCTGATCTGGTACCCGGTCTTTCCCCTCACCTATTTTTTTCTTCTGGGATTCCGGAGGGCGCTTGTATGGAACGCGGTCGCCATGATCGGCATCACGGCGGGATATACCCTCTTTCCCGTCCTGACCCGCATGCCCCCCGTCCCCCCTGCCGTGTTTCTGAGCGCGCTCCTCGCCTACGGGGTCGCCGTGGCCCTCGCCTGGTATCACTACGGAGTCATTCATGCCTACCAGCTCCGGCTGACGCGCGAAGCGGCACTCGACGGACTCACGGGAGCCTTCCTCCGCAAAGCCGGACTGGACCAGCTCTCGAGGCTGATGGCCCAGGCCGGGCGTATCTCCGGGATGGCCTTGTCCATCGCACTCCTCGACATCGACGACTTCAAGAGCATCAATGACCAGGACGGCCATCAGTCGGGCGATCAGGTCCTTGCAATGGTCGGGGAGTCCATTCGAAGCGTCGTACGGAAGGGGGACGTTTTCGTCCGTCTCGGAGGGGAGGAGTTTCTGCTGCTTCTGCCGGGCCGCTCTCTGGAAGAGGCCGATCCGCTGGCGGAGAACCTCCGCCGTCGGATCGAAGAGAGCGTTTTCCGCTCCGACGGAACGCGGGTGACGGTCAGTATCGGCCTGACCCAGTACCGGCCGGGAGAACCGATGGCCGAGCTCCTGAGACGGGCCGACAATTTGATGTATTCCGCCAAAAGGGGGGGGAAAAACAGCGTCTGCGCCCGGGAGGAGCCCTCCCCGGAGCGGCCCTTCTCCTTTCCCGAAACGGAGCGGGCCGCCCCCGAAGGAGCCTGACAACTTCCGGAGGCGGTTCCGGGGTCTAGTTTTCTTCGATGAATGAGCGGACCGACTGATCCTGATTCCTGGCGGCTGCGGCGATCTCGCCCACCGCCTCCATCAGCTCCCGGTGCCCTTTCTGGATGACCTGGAGCGCCTCTCCGGCCTGGCCTGCATATTCGCGGTTCTTCGAGGTGCGGGATCGGCTCTCATCAAGGAGCTTGACCGTCCGCGCGGTCTCCTCCTGGACCTTGCGGATGGTGGAGGCGATCTCCTTGGTCGCGTGGGCCGTCCGCTCCGCAAGCTTTCTGACCTCGTCGGCCACCACCGCGAACCCTCGCCCCTGCTCTCCGGCCCGGGCGGCTTCGATCGCGGCGTTCAAAGCCAGAAGGTTCGTCTGGGAGGCGATCTGGCTGATCGTTTCGATGATGGAGCCGATTTCTTCCGAGCGCTTTCCGAGGTTTCCGACGCCCTCCCCAAGATTCTGCATGGCCGACTCGTTTTCCAGAACGCCCTGGCTCATCATGGTGATGGTCTCCCGGCTCTGTTCGGCCTGCGAAACCAGAATTCCAAGGCGGGAGGCGATCGATTCCACCATCCGGGAAATGTTTTCCGCGTTCTTCGACACCTCCTCGAGATGGGCGTGGGAGGTGACGTCTGTGAAAATGGTCAGATATCCGATCCTCCGGCCGTTCTGGTCGGTCAGGATTTCCGTCACCGAGCTGATGCGGCGATTTCCGACGGGGATGATCTGGTTGAAGCGGGTCTCCCCCGGCTTCATCTCCGACAGGATCGCGCGGATCCGGTCGGGACTCTTGTGGAACCGGTGGATCGATCCGCCCACGACTTCGGAGGGGGAGATCCCGAAATTTTTCCGAAGCTCCTCCTCCATCCGGTCGACGATTTCATGCATCTTCCGGTTCATGTAGAGGATGACGTTGCCGCTCTTCTCCCGCCCCATGTCGGGAGAGGCGATCGCGATCCCGTCCGACTGGATCGCATCAAGAAGGGGGGCGATCACGCCGGGCGCCATCTTGATGATCTCGTCGAGATCCTTGGGAAGCGGATCCCCCGGAGGCAGATAGGAGGAAGGAACGATTTTTCCGGGGGCAATCCTTTCCGGGTTTTCGCCCAGCGGCCCCCCTGTCCCTGATTTTCTGAAAAAAGCCATGAGATCCTCCTTATTTATTGGTCAACGGCCTTCTGAAGCGGTCACGATGTCTCGCGGCAAGAGCTCTTCGGAAGATGATCCCGCCTTCTGAAGCGGCCTTCTGTCTCAGTTCCGGAATGGAAGGGATGCGAGCAGGGCCCCGGGAGCCTCGAGGGCCATCTGATGGGGAGCCTCCGGAACGACATCGAAGGCCGCTCCCGCGATCCTGGCGGCAAAAGTGCGGAGGATCTCCACCGGAACCGACTGGTCGCGATCCCCTCCCAGGACCCTCACCGGAAACGGGAAGGAGCGCCCCCGAAGAGGGGCCATTTCCGCAAGGGACTCGAAGGAGGCGGCCCAGGCCTCCGGATCCATGACACGGAGATCCTCCCGGCAGATCCGGACCTCCCAGGAATTCGCCCCCAGAAAGGCGGGGGTGAACCACCGGGCCAGGGTCGGGCCGATCTGGGACTCGACCCCTTCCTCCCGAATTTGCCTGGCGCGATCCCTGAATTTTTCCGGATCGGGGGGCGGGGTCGCGAGGAGAGAAAGGGAGAGAAGTCGGTCCGGGTAGCGGTCCGCAAAAGCCAGCGCCACCGATCCGCCGAGGGAGAGTCCTGCCAGGTGGACCTTCGTCAAACCCAGCGTATCCAGAAGCTCCCGGAGATCCGCCGCCCACCGATCGAGAGAGAGCGTCTCCGGAGGAGCCTGCGCCGATCCGTGGCCCCGAAGATCGTAGGCGATCCCCCGAAAGCGTGGCCCAATCCGGTCCAGGAGAGGGCGGAAGGCCCATCGGCTCGTTCCCACCGAATGCAGGAAGACCATGGGAGGAGCGTCACCCCCCGTGTCGAGAAGACGTGTCTCGTGGTCCGGTAGGGAGATCGTTCGCCCCATAAGCGGCAAGGTCCTTCCTTCCGCGAACTCGGCCAGCACGTCAGACAGTTCGATCATGCGGGGAAGCCCCGCATAGAGACTCAGATGCTCGGCCAGGGCCACGAGTTCAGTGAGATCGACCCCGACCCGGAGAGCGGCCTCGACATGGATCCTGAGCTCGGCGGTGAAGCCCCCTGCCGCCAGAATTGCAATCGTGGCGATCTCCCGGAACTGACGCGAAAGCTCCGGGGATGCGTAGACCTTACCGTACCCCTGCTCCACCAGAAGAGCTTCCATGGTGGAAGAGAGCCGTCCGAGCCGCTCCCCGATCCCCTCCCCCGTTCTCCCGCTGATCCGGGCCATCTCGCGCGCACCGCGCTCACGCGGATTCACCGGGGACGATCCGGACAGAAACGGGTGAAGGGGCAGTCGCGGCAATCGAAAGGACGGAGCGTCACGGGGAAGCGCTCCTTACGGGCCACCCCCCGGTCGGGATCGTCCACGCAGGAAAGGATCTCACGGATCGTCGCCCGCGCCTCCTCCACCACCTTCTCGACCTCCTCCCGGCTGACCGTTACGGTTTCACGCCGGTCGGGCCGGTAGGCCAGATAGACGGGGCCGAGGCGAAGGGACTCGACCGGGATGCCCCTCTCCCCCTCGAAATACCAGGCGTAGAGTCCGAGCTGGCGGTCGTGGTCTCCCGCCTTTCCCGGCCGTCCGGTTTTCCAGTCGAGAACGCAGACATCTCCCGAGCGGCTCCGGAAGGCCAGATCGATTTTCAGGTGGACGGGAACGGCCCGGCCGTCCACCGACAGGAGAGCCGTCCGAAGCTCCGTATCCCGATCCAGGAGATCCCCGGGAGGCAGTCCCGCGATTTCCGGAAGGACCCAGCTTCTCGAGAAACCCTCTATAGCGGAAAGGGCCCGTTCCACCGTCGGCTTCCATTCCGCATCGTCGATGGCAAAAGCGCCCCCCTCGTGCTCCAGAAGCCCGAAGAAGCCCTTGCGGACCGGATTGAGGCCGGAACGGTCCTTCCGGGAATGGGCGAACTCCCGGCGGAAGACGGCCAAAAGCTCTTCCCGAAGCGTCTCCGGCGGGGGGAGGGGCCTTCCTTCCCGCACCGTTTCGACGAGGAGCCGGACCGCCTCGTGGACATGGTGGCCGGTCCAGAGATACCGGTTGGAGAGCTTGTTCAGGCGGTAGATTTCACGGGTCTCCGGGTCGGCGTCCCGCTCCCATCCTCCCCAGGAGCCGTATCTGACAAACCAGTAGCGGCGGGGGCAGCTCCGGAACAGCTCTCCCCGGGAATGGGAATAGGAGAAGGCATTGACGAGGCGGCTCACGGACGGTCCTTTTTGGCGACGCCGTCTTCCGGCGCGACGGCCGCTCCGGAGAGGTCCAGAGCCTGCTCCTGCATCGCCGACAGAGACAGGTGGGAGCGGGAGAGAATGAGATAGCCCAGAATCGCCGTGACCGCGATCACGAGGGCCTGGTTGACGAGGGAGAGGGCCACGGCCCGGTTGTCCGAGACATGGAAGGGAGCCAGGGCATAGACGGCCGCCAGCTGGACGACCCCGATCCCTCCCGGAGAAGAGGGCACCAGAAGAGCCAGATTGGTGAAGACGAGAAAGGCCAGCGTCACCTCCACCGGTCTTTGGGTCACATCGAAGGTGACCAGGCACAGCCAGGTGAAGAGGAGGGTCAAAAACCATATCAGAAGACTCGTCAGAAAGAGCCGGAGCAAAAGGACCGGGGATGTGAGGCTCGACAGTCCGTGAAGCGCCTGTTCGATCGTGGAAAAAAGACGGGTCGCCAGACGATGGCCTCTTGTCAGGGGCATGATCGTCCGGTCCAGGAAGCCCAGGAGCCCCTCCCGGCCATGGACCAAAAGATAAAGACCGGCGAACAGCCCGAAGGTGCCCCCGATGACCCATATCCCTTTGTGGCCCAGGGGTTGGCCGGCCGTGGTCAGGAAGAGAAAAAGAAGCAGGGAGAGGGAAATCAGGTCGAAGAGGCGTTCGATGAAGATCGTCGACAAAAGGAGCGGCAGGGGCAGGTTCTCGAGCTTTCTTGCATAGAGCGCCCGGATCATCTCGCCCGCCCGGAAAGGAAGGATGTTGTTGGCCATGGTTCCGACAACGACCGAGGCGTAGAGGGGCGGATAGGCGACCCGCCGTGTGACCGAAAGGGTCTGCCGCCAGAACAGCGCCCGGAGGGCGAAGATCGCAAGAAGAAGAAAGGAGGCCGGAAGGAGCCAGCCGTAATGGCCCTTCCAGAGAACATGACCCAGCCGATGAAGGGAGACATGGCGGAGCGCGAAAAAAAGGGCCGCCCCGCTGATGGCGAGGGCGACCGCGAGGTTGGTGCCCCGGCCGCGTCCCATCAGGCTCCGGAGCCTCCGCCCCATGGTTTTCGTTCCAGGAAGTTTTCGATGGTGCGGGTGATCCCCGCCCGAAGGGAGACCTCCGGACTCCATCCGAGAAGTTCGTGGGCCCGGGTGATGTCCGGACGCCGGCGTCGCGGATCGTCTTCCGGAAGAGGTCTGTGTTCCCGCTTGAGCGGATGGCCCACCACCTCTTCGAGAAGATCGGCGAGCAGGGCGATGGTGAACTCTCCGGGATTGCCCAGATTGAGCGGATCCGGAAGGCGGACCACACGCCCCGCGCGAAGGATCCCCTCCACAAGATCGGAGACGTAGCAGAAGGAGCGGGACTGGGATCCGTCCCCGTAGATGGTGAGAGGCTCCCCCGAAAGGGCCTGCCGGATAAAGTTGCTCACCACCCGCCCATCGAAGGGGTCCATCCGGGGTCCGTAGGTGTTGAAGATGCGGACGATGCGGAGGTCGATCCCATATTTTCTCCGGTAGTCGGTGGCGATGGTCTCGGCGGCACGCTTGCCCTCGTCGTAGCAGGAGCGGAGACCGACCGGGTTCACATGGCCCCAGTATGTCTCCTTCTGAGGATGTTCCAGGGGATCCCCATAGATTTCCGAGGTGGAGGCGATCAGGATCCGCGAGCGGTGTTTCCGGGCCTCCTCGAGCATCGCCACCGTTCCGAAAACCGCGGTCCGGAAGGTCGCCACGGGATCGGCCTGATAGCGGGGGGGCGAGGCGGGACAGGCCAGATGGAAGATCAGGTCGTAGGGAGGGAGAGCCGGAGGAGCGGCCACGTCCTCCTTCCAGAGGGTCCGGACTTTCGTTGGAAGATTCTGGGCAAAACCGGTGGAAAAATTGTCGAGGACATCGACCGTTGCCCCATGGGACAAAAGGCTGTCGCACAGGTGGGAGCCGATGAAGCCGGCCCCCCCCGTCACCAGGACGATCCTTCCTGACAGGTCGAGCCATTCCTTGGGCGGTTGTGCGCTCAACGGATGGCCTGCCCCGGGGTCCTGAGAACCGCCCCCCGACTTCCGCTTTCCACGAGGGCCGCGTACCTGGCGAGATAGCCCCGGGTCACCTTGGGAGGAAGAGGCTTGAACCCCTTCCGGCGCCGGGCCATCTCCTCCTCGGAAACGAGAAGATCCAGAGTCCGGGCGTCGAGATCGATCCGGATCCGGTCCCCCGGAACCACGAGACCGATGGGGCCTCCGGCCGAGGCCTCGGGCGAGATGTGGCCGATGCAGGCCCCGCGCGTCCCTCCGGAGAAGCGCCCGTCGGTCACCAGGGCGACCTTGTCCCCCAGTCCCATCCCCATGAGGTTGGCGGTGGGAGCCAGCATCTCCTGCATGCCGGGCCCGCCGGAAGGGCCCTCATAGCGGATCACCACCACGTCCCCCGCCCGGACCTTCCCCCCCAGAATCCCGTCGCAGGCGGCCTCCTGGGACTCAAAAATGACGGCCGGTCCTTCGAAGCGCCGCATGGAGGGATCCACCGCCCCGACCTTCACGACGCTTCCTTCGGGAGCGAGCGATCCGTAAAGGATGGCGAGCCCTCCCTTGGCACTGTAGGCGCGGTCCACCGTACGGATGACGTCCCGGTCCAGGATTTCCGCCTCCCCGATCATCTGTCCCAGCGTCTTTCCCGAAACCGACTCGACCTCGAGATCGAGAAGGCCGGGAATCGTCGCGAGCTCCTTCATGATCGCCATGACTCCTCCGGCCCGTGCAACGTCCTGGATGTGGTAGGAACCGGCCGGGGAGACCTTGCAGATATAAGGGACCCGGTCGGCGAGCTCGTTGATCCGCTTCATGGAAAAGGGGATCTCCGCCTCGTGGGCAACGGCCATGGCATGGAGGATCGTGTTGGAGGAGCCTCCCATGGCGATGTCCAGGACCAGGGCATTGGCAAGGGCCCTGGCATTGACGAACTCCCGGATATTCCGGCCCTCCCGGGCAAGCTCGACCGCCCGTCGGGCAGCCTTTCTCACCAGATCCTCCCGGGCGGGGTCGGTGGCGAGGATCGTTCCGTTTCCGGGAAGGGCGATTCCCAGGACTTCGGCCAGACAGTTCATCGAATTGGCGGTAAACATCCCGGAGCAGGAACCGCAGGTCGGGCATCCCTCGTCCTCGATCTCCTTGAGGCGCTCTTCGGAGATCTTCCCGGCCTTGAGTGCCCCGACCCCTTCGAAGACCGAAATGAGGTCGACCACCTCGCCGCTCTTGAGCCGTCCCGCCTCCATGGGACCGCCGGAGACCATCACCGTGGGGATGTTGACCCGCAGGGAGCCCATCATCATCCCGGGAGTGATCTTGTCGCAGTTGGTCAGGCAGAGCATGCCGTCGAAGGGATGGGCCATGACCATGGTCTCGATGGCGTCAGCGATCAGCTCACGGCTGGCCAGCGAGTAGCGCATGCCTCCGTGGCCCATGGCGATGCCGTCGTCCACCCCGATGGTGTTGAATTCGAAGGGGACGGCCCCGGCCGACCGGATCTCATCTCTGGCAATCTCGCCCAGGCGGTTCAGATGGACATGGCCCGGAACGATCCCCACATAGGAGTTCGCAACGGCCACGAAGGGTTTGCCCATGTCCTCATCGGTCAGTCCGCAGGCCTTCAAAAGACTCCGGTTGGGAGCCCGGTCGACCCCCTTTTTCATGATGTCGCTGCGCATCGTAAGACTCCTTCCGCGTTTCATATCCGATTTTCGTCGGTTTGCAAATAACGGGCAAGTTCCGATTGTCCCTTTTTTGGGGAAAAAGCTCAAGAGAGGGCGCGGTCCGCCCACGGTGATTTCAACGCCCATCGTGGGGGACTGGCTATTTCAGAATTGATCTGGGATAACCCAAGTGCATGGACGACGCCTCCGCCTCTTCGATCCTTTCCCCGGGCGATCTCGCGAATCCTGAGTTTCGCCCGATCTACCCCACCGAAAGGAAACAATGGGATTCTCTCATCCGGGAGCATCATCACCGCTCCTTGGGGTGGATCGCCGGGGAATCCCTCCGTCACGTCGTCTTGAAATACGGAGAATGGGGCGCCGCATCTTACCGCAACACGTTCCGGAACCGCTTTATCGGCTGCTCACAAGAGCAGGCTCTTTCCCGTCTGATCTCCCTCGCCAACAATGTCCGCTATCTGATTCTTCCCGCGGGACGCATCAAGCATCTGGCCTCCCGGGTTCCGGGTCTCTCGGTCAAATGCCTCTCCCCAGACTGGCAGCGGATCCATGCTCACCCGCTCCACGCCGTCCAAACCTTCCTCGATCCCGCACGCTTCGCCGGAACGTGTTATAAGGCGGCCGGCTGGATCTGCCCGGGGGAGACCCGGGGCTTCGGACGGAGCGGCCGTCTCTACTATTAGCATGGCCGGAAGAAGCTGATCTTTCTGCGGGTCCTCCCGAAAAACGCCCGCACGCATTTCTGCGGGCAGGACAACAATCCAAAGCCGACAGGAGAACCCCGCATGTCCGTGACAATCGATGCCCTCCCCCCCCGAGGGAATCCGGGACCTTTGGCATCGTCTGGCCACTCTTCCGGATCCCCGCATGAAGCGGGGACCCGCCGCAACGGGCCCCGGCCACACTACGTCAAGGCCCTCAGGACGTTTTCAAACCTGCCTCCGCCAAATCCGTCAGAGGGGAGGACAAAGCAAAACCTCTTTCGAGGGAGCTGAGGGACATGTCCCTGGCGGGAAGCCTGGATCGTTTCGACATCGCGCCTTCCGCGTCCCTGGGCCTTGCCGGCGGGAATCTGGTCGACGACCTAGCGGCACGTTCCCGGAATGCCCGGACTTTCAGTCCCGCCGGTCCCCGAAAGAGGCCCTTCCGGCAGGGGAGCTCACAAAGAGACCTCCATCTCCCCCCGATAGTGGATTCCGAAGGCATCGGGCTCGAAACGGGCAGCCCGGAGTTCGAGACCCCGTTCGACCGCCTTCCGGAGAGCCGTTCCGTAAGCGGGATGGACCTCGTCCGCAGGAGAGACCACATGGCAGTCCGCCCGCTGGACGACAAAGAGGAGAAGGGCCCGGTCCCCTTCCCTGATCCGGTCGACAAGATCGGAGAGATGGCGGATGGCTCTTTCCGAGACCGCATCGGGAAAAAGGGCTCGGTCTCCCTCCCGATAGGTGACACTCTTGACCTCCACATAGACCGGCCGGCCTTTTTCATCCCGGTAGAGGTGGTCGACGCGGCTTCTTTGACCGTAGGGAACCTCGGAGCCGGCGTGAATCCACCCGGAGGCGAAATCCGGAACCTCTCCGGAGAGCAGATCCCGGGCCAGACCATTGGCCCGGTTGGGGTTGATCCCCACGCGGATTCCGGGAAGAGGCTCCGACTGCTCCGTCCGGAAGCGGAGCCCTCCGGGTTTTTTGGGATTGACGGGAAGAGCGGACAAAAAGAGCGGCGTCCCCGGCCGGTCGAGACAGCTCGTGAGCCGGCCCGGGTTGGGGCAGTGGGCCCAGATTTCGGCGGAACCATCCGGTGCTACACTATCGGCAAGAACGGAGAATCGCTTCTCCCTTCGCCGGAAGACAGCCTGAAGGAGAGCGGATTCATAGTGCATGGTTGGAGGGAATCCCTTTCAAAGGAGACATTGATGAGGATCAGGATCGCACGGATTTACGGCTCCCCGACGGTCGAAACGGGAGAAATCCCCCTGCTGGTGGATCGGCTCTGGCCCCGGGGGTTCCGGAAAGACGCGATATCCGGACTCCGGTGGATGAAGGATTGGGCCCCTTCCGCCTCCCTGCGGACATGGTTCCATTCCCATCCCGAAGAATTCGGGTCCTTTCGGGAACGCTATCTTGCCGAACTTGAAGAAGCCCGTTCCCGGATCGAAGGCGACCTTCGATCCCTTTGGCAGAAGGAGGGCTCTGGGTCGTCCCGCCGGCTCCTCCTCCTTTACGGGGCGAAGGATCCGGAACGCAACAACGCCGCGGTCCTCCGGGACTATCTGGCCTCCATCGAACGGCCCCGCCCGATCCCGTAGCATTCGAAGCCGCGGGAGGCGAGCTCGCGCGGGTCGTACTGGTTGCGGCCGTCGATCACCAACGGCCGGCGCATGAGGGTCTTGACCCGATCCCATTCCGGCGTCCGGAAGATGCGCCATTCCGTCAGAAGGCAGAGGACGTCGGCCCCCGAAGCGACATCGTAGGGATCCTTGCCGAAGCGGACCCGGTCCCCGTAGCGGGCCTTGAGGTTCCCCATGGCCTCCGGATCGTAGAGAGCGATGCGGGCTTTCCGAACGATCATTTGATCAAGGAACACAAGGGAGGATGCTTCCCGGATGTCGTCGGTTTCGGCCTTGAAGGCCCCGCCCCAGATCGCGACCCGAAGATCCTCCCGATCCGGGAAGAGGGCGTCGACAAGACGTCCGGGGATGCGCTTCTGCTCCTCGTTGATCGCCTCGACCTCGGAAAGAATCCCCATGGTGACACCGAGCGTGTTCCCGGTATGGATGAGCGCCTTCACGTCCTTCGGAAAGCAGGAACCTCCGTAGCCGACACCAGCATAAAGAAAGGGCATGCCGATCCGGGGATCCGACCCCATGCCGAGCCTGACATTCATGATGTCCGCCCCGGTCCTGTCGCAGATTTCGGCCATCTTGTTGATGAAGGAGATCTTGGTCGCCAGGAAGGCGTTGGAGGCGTACTTCGTGAGCTCGGCAGAGGGGATGTCCATGAGGTAGACTGGATGGCCGTTTCTCGTGAAGGGGGCGTATAGCTCCTTCATGAGCTCCCCCACCCGCGGATTGTCGACCCCGATCACGACCCGGTCGGGCCGGAGCACGTCATCAAGGGCCGACCCTTCCTTCAGGAACTCGGGATTCGAGACCACGTCGAACAGGGTCTGGGACTCCTTCCCTGACTGCCCCAGAACCTTCCGGATCGTTTCGGCGACCTTCTTCGATGTACCGACCGGAACGGTCGATTTCACGACGATGATCCGGTAGTCCCTGATGCTCTTCGCGATATCGCCCGCCACCTCGAGCACGGCCCCCAGATCGGCCGACCCGTCGTCGGCATTGGGGGTTCCGACGGCGATAAAGCAGAACAGGCTCGAGGAGACCCCCGCGCCCAGATCGGTGGTGAAGGAGAGCCGGCCCCCCTCCATGTTCCTCCGGAGGAGCTCCTCGAGCCCGGGCTCGTAGATCGGAGAACGGCCCTGGGAGAGAAGGGCGATCTTCCCCTCGTCCCGGTCCACCCCGACAACGGTGTGGCCCATTTCGGCAAAGCCGACCGCCGTCACAAGACCCACGTACCCCGACCCCACCACGCAGAGCTTCACGATCCCTCCCTCCGGAAACGATTGATGAAATGGTCCCGTCGATGTGATACTACACCAAAGGGGAAAAATCCCACAACACAGCGGAAGGGAAAAGGTCGGACATGGGAGGAAAGACGGGAAGCCGGGACGAGGTGATCATTGTGGGGGGAGGCATCGTCGGCTGTTCGATCGCCTGGCATCTCTCCTGCCGGGGGCGCAAATCGCGCATCCTCGAGCGGCAGGAGCCCGGAGGGCTGGCCACTCACGCCGCCGCGGGGATCCTGGGCCCCATGAACGAAACCGACCGCCCGGGCCCCTTTCTCGAGCTCATGCGCCGGAGCCTCTCCCTGTATCCCGACTTCGTCGCCCGGCTGGAGGAGGAGACGGGGCTCTCCCCCGACTTCGCCCAAAGCGGCATTCTGGCCGTCGCTCCCCGTCCCGGGGACCGCGCGGCCCTTCGGGCGCGCTTCGACTGGCAGTCGGCCCTCGATCCCTCCCTCGTCTTCTGCGACGCCTCCGAAGCAAGGATCCTCGAGCCCGCCCTGACCGGCTCCCTCGACAGCGCGATCTACTACCCCGACGAGGGGCATGTCTTTGCCCCCCGGCTCATCAAGGCCCTTCTGGGCTCTCTGGCCCGACGCCGGATCCCCCTCGAGCAGGGCGTCACCGTCACCCGGATCGTTCCTTCCGGCCACGGGACCCTCCTCGTCCACGACCGCGAAGGGGGATGCCGGGAGGCCGAGAAGGTGGTCCTCGCCGCCGGCGCCCTCCTCTCCGACATCGAAATCCCGGGAACGAGGATTCCGGTCTCTCCGGTCAGTGGGCAGATCCTCGCCGTCCGCTCCCCCGGGTCTTTCTACCGTCGCGTCGTCTTCTATCCTCCCCACGGCTATTTCGTCCCGAAGCTCGACGGGACGGTGGTGATCGGCGCGACCGAGGAATCGATCGGAACGCGCTCCCGGGTGACTCCGGCCGGCCTCCTCGAGTTCCTCTCCCCCCTCTCCTCTCTCGCTCCGGAGCTTCTCGATCTCCCGCTCCACCACGTCTGGTCCGGCCTTCGCCCAAAATCCCCCGACGCCCTTCCGGTTCTGGGGCCCCATCCCGAATGTCCGGAACTCCTTGTCGCCGGGGGCCACTACAGAAACGGGATTCTCCTCGCCCCGGTGACGGGCGAGATCATGGCGGACTGGATCGAAGGCGGGACCCCCGCCCATTCCCTTCCCTTCCTTCCCGACCGGTTCCTGAAGGCCGGAAAGGAATAGGCGCCACCCCGTCCATGGGATCCCGGGATCTTGAAGCCCTTTCCTCCGAGATCTCCGAATGCCGGCGCTGTCCCCGCCTGGTCGCCTGGCGGGAAAAAGTCGCCCGGGAAAAGGTGGCCCGTTATGCCGGGGACACCTACTGGGGACGTCCGGTTCCTGGCTTTGGGGATTCCGAGGCCCGCCTCTGGGTCGTGGGGCTCGCGCCAGCCGCCCACGGCGGAAACCGCACGGGCCGGGTCTTCACCGGAGACCGCTCGGGAGACTTCCTCTACCGGGCCCTCTATGAAGCGGGCTTCTGCAACCAGCCCGCCTCAACGGCAAAAGATGACGGCCTGACCCTCTTCGATCTTTACGTCTCGGCGGTCGTCCGCTGCGCTCCCCCGGACAACAAACCCCTCCCCGAAGAATATGCGGCCTGCCGCCCCTTCCTCGAGCGGGAGTTTCGCGCGCTTTCCCGCCTCTCCCTCGTTCTGGCGCTCGGAGCGGTGGCCTATCGGGAGCTTCAAAAGATGTTCGCCTCAGTGGTTTCGGGTCCCCGCCACTCCTTTCCCCCCTTCTCCCACGGGACCTTCGTCCCGGCCTCCCGGGCTCTTCCGGCGGTGCTGGCCTGCTACCATCCCAGCGCCCGGAACACCCAGACGGGACTCCTCACCCCGGCCATGATGCGGGAGATCCTCGGAAAAGCCCGGACGATTCTCAATGAGCCGCACCCTCTTCCCTGAAAATATCCTGAAAACATCGAGATGCATAAACTATATTGATGGACATTCCTTTACTTTCCTGGTTTTTTCGATAAACTGACTTCCGTTCTCCCGATGAAGGGAGCGTTCCCTGGGGGAGGGACGGTCAAACGGAATTCGCACTCAAAGGGAAGGCGGCCGCCCCCATGAAAACAGACCTTTCCCCTTTCCGGTTTTTCCGGTCGATCGGACCCAGCTCCTATCTGGGTCTTGCCCTTTTCCTGATTCTGGCGGGAGAAGTCCTTCTGGGAGGCTTCTTTTTCTCCGAGAACCGGAAGAAAGCGGCCCTCGAGCATCAGGAAACCCGCCTCGCCGCCGCCCTCTCCGACACCGAATCGGTCCTGACCAGCCTCGCCATCATGCAGGAAAAAGGCACCTTTCCGATCACCCCCGACCGTTTCTCGCTGTTCCGGGCCTACCGGATTCAGGCCATGTCCGCCCTTTCCGACATCGGAAAGAAGAACGTTCTGAAAAATCCGGAGGAGCTCGCAGCCTATCGGGGTCTCCTCACCCTCTTTTCCTATTCCGCCTATTCAGTCGCGACAATGTCCCCATCCAGAGGCGGCACCTCCCTCGTCCCGGAGGCGATCCAGAACCGGATGGTCGGGATGACCCTTTCCCTCTGGCGCCTTTTGAAGTCCAGGGAGCAGAAGACGCTCGTTCTCCGCCAGAAGATCGTCCACCTCCAGACGAGCACCACGGGGGGATTCCTTCTCCTCATGGCTCTCTTCTTCTTCCTCTTCCTGATCTTCTGGAAGATGGAGGACCGCACCATCCGGGTTCTCCATTTCGAACTCCGGCTGATCGAGCGCTTCATCATCACCTCGAACGTCATCACGGACTGGAAGGAGCATGTCCGAAAGATGCTGGCCGATTTCAACGAAGTGATCGGAAGCTACTTCCTGTTCTCCCTCTTCGTCACGCGCGAAGAGGTGTACGAGCTCGACATCTTCTGGCGCGCCCGCCCGTCCGAGAAAACGAGAACGCTCATGCATCAGATCCTGGACGAGACGATCCGGAAGCATCCCGAGTTCAGAAGCCTTCCCACCCTCGCCATCACCCACAACATCCTCGATCCCGACAGCCCGCTCCCCGAGATCGACCTCGCGGTCCTGAGGCTGTCGACCAAGACGCTGATCCTCGAATCCCCCAAGGTCGGAGGGATCGCGGGGGTCGGGATCCATTCCGGGAAGATGCGGGACATGACCGGCCAGCTCGTGGTGGAGAGCCTTTTGACCACCGTGGTCAACGTCCTGGGCTCGGTCAAGGCCATGTATCTCTACACCCGGGAAATCGAATATTACGCGAGCCGGGATCCGCTGACCGGCCTTTACAACCAGCGGATCTTCTGGGATCTCATGACGTACGAGGCCGAACGCGCGGAACGCCATTTCGTCCCCTCGTCGCTTCTCCTGATCGACTGCGACAATTTCAAGCGGATCAACGACACCTACGGCCACTCCGTCGGAGACCTCGTTCTCCAGGCCTTGGCCCGGCTTCTGGAAAAGGCCTGCCGGACGGGGGATCTCGTCTGCCGGTACGGGGGCGACGAATTCGCCGTCATCGCCAGCGAGTCCGACATGGTCCAGGCCCGGCAGGTGGCGGAGAGGATCCAGGAGGAGGTCCGGAAATTCCGGCTTTTCCCTCCGGATTTTCCCACTCCGGTCGCACTGACGGTCTCTATCGGGATCGCGACCTATCCGACCCACGCGAAAAAACCGCGGGATCTATTCGTCGTGGCCGACCACATGATGTACCGTGCCAAGAAGCTCGGAAGGGACCTTGTGGTCGAAGCGACCGAAAACGACGTAGCCGATGCCTTCCGGGCGGCAGGCGAGAACCAGGTCCTGATCATCAACGCCGTCAAGGAAAAGAGAATCGTGCCCGTGTTTCAGCCGATCATGGAGCTTTCCTCGGAAACCCTCTTCGGATACGAAGTCCTGAGTCGCATCACCCTGGCCAACGACGACCCCACCCTGATCCCGGCCTCCGAATTCATCGAAACCGTCGAGGAGGCCGGGCTGATCGCCCGCATGGACTACCTATCCATGGAGAAGGCCTTCGCGGAAATCGTACGGATCGGCTTCCGGGGTCCGGTCTTCGTCAACCTCTCCCCCCGCTCCCTCATCATCGCGGACTTTCTGCCCACAGTGACTTTGATTGTCCGGAACGCCGGGATCTTCCCCCATCAGATCGTCTTCGAGATCACGGAACGGGAGACGGTCCGGAATCTCCGGGTCCTGGAAAAGTTCATCCAGAACCTGAAGATCCATGGATTCCGGTTCGCCGTCGACGACTTCGGCGCGGGATACGCCTCCCTCAACTACCTCCGCTTCTTTCCCGTGGACTTTCTCAAGATCGAAGGAGACTTCGTCCGGGGCCTCGCCGAGGAGTCGCCGGTCAACCAGGCCATCCTCCGCTCCATTGTCACACTTGCCGGATCCCTCGGAATCCCGACCATCGGGGAGTACATCGAGGACGCCACGATCCTCGAACGGGCCCGGAATCTCGGGATCCGCTACGGCCAGGGATACCATATCGGGCACCCCGAAACATTCCCGCCCCTTCCTCTTCCTCCGCATTGAGCACCCCGAAGGCCTCTCTCGCCTTCGGCCCCATGTTCGACTCTCTACGCCCATCAAACCTTTTTCCGCAGGTGCAGAATCCGGCACCTTCGGCGCGCTGGGAGCTTCTCCGCCGTCGGAGCCCCTCCGGAGGGAGGCCCGTCAAGGGCCCTGGGAGAACGTGATCCCCCCCTCGAGGCGTTTTCATGGGCGAAGGAGTCCTGAAAATATGATAGGATTCCAGAATCCTGTAAAAATCCGAGGAGTCCCGGATGAGAAAAATCCCTTCGACAAACCCTGCATCCAAAGATCGTGCGGGCTTCCTGATCGCCTTTCACCTGAGCGTCCCCTACGGACCGGGAATCGTTTCGGAACGGGATGTCTACGAGGCCCTGGGACAGGGGACTCTCGCCGGGATCCCCTCTCCGGCGAAGGAGGTTCTCCTGTCCCTCTTCACCGAAAATTCCCCGGCTTCCATCCTCAAGGCGGTTTACGAATGCGGCTCGTCGCTCGAAAACGCCCAAAAACTCTACACGGAAATCCTAAAAATGAACGCTCTGCCCGCTCCCGAATGGGAGAGGGCCACAGGTTGATCGCGGAGGGCCCGTGCCGAAAATCAGTCGCGCCGAAATGGACAGCTGGATTGCGTCTGGCAGCTGGAAAAGTCTCGAAAAAAAAGCCTCCAGGATCATCTCCGATGCGGAGGCGGCCGCACAAAACGGTCGTCTGCTTGTCCTTCTCGGCGGCGGGACCCGATTGATGCTCGAACTGGGCCACAGAGTCAGCCGCGACATCGATCTCTTTCTCCGCGACCCCCAATGGATCGGATTTCTCTCCCCGAGATTGAACGAGAAAGTCGGGGGGCTTGTTCAGGGGTACGAAGAGGACGCGACGTTTTTGAAACTGACGTTCTCAGAAGGAGAAATCGATTTCATTGTCCGGATGTCCCTGATGGGTCTTCCCCCCGAATTCTCCGAAAAAAGTCTTTTCCCGCTCGAACCGGTGGAGGAAGTCCTGGCCAAAAAGCTGTTTTACCGGGGAGCCTTCCTGACGCCGCGGGACCTCTTCGACTGGTTCTGCCTCGAGACGATGCGTCCGGAACGACTCGATGTGCCGAGAATTGCCCGGACGATCGAATCCCGGGCGGAGGGAATCCGACACTCCCTCGAACGCATGGGATCGAATCCTGCGGCAAGAAAAACATGGGATCTTCTTGAAACCCCGTTGGAACTGGATTTCGACAGAACGGTCGACTGGGGAAAAGTCAGGCTGGAAGCGATCCGGGCTACCGTGCAAAAGGAAAAAAAGTAAGAAGTCTCTCCCTTGTTCCAGGAGGTCAAATCCTGAACCTCGGCGTCCACCCGGAGCCATCCGTGAGGGGCTCTGACCCCCAAAGGGAAGGGCGTTTCCCTTCCCTCTATCCGATGGCTCCGACTCTTCTCCCCGCGGATCATCCCCGGTCCGGATTCAGAATCTGGGGAAAGCCGTCGAGCCGGCCGTGGCGGAATCCTTTCCATTTTCGGGGACGAACCCCCTTCCCGCAGGATCCTTCTCCGAAACCCTGCCCTCCTCGGAAGGGCTCTTTATGGCGGCCCCCTTCATCTCTTCCGCCTTTCGTCCGAGACTCGACACAAGCTGTCCCCAGGATCTGTCGAAGCCTGCGATCCCGTCACGGAGAAGCTCACCGTAAATCTCTTCGAGGTCGATTCCGAGAAAGGCGAGCTGTCCAAAGACCGATTGGGGGTTGTCGGCGCGAAGGTCGTACTTGTAGCGGTCTATGGACCGCTCGATCCTTCCGTGGTCGAGGAAGGCGCGAAAGGTGGCAAGGGGAAGGGTGTTGACGGTGTCGGCCCCGATCAGCCGTTCGACATAGAGGACGTCCGGGTAGTCGGGATTCTTGGTCCCGGTCGAGGCCCAGAGGGGGCGCTGGACACGTGCGCCCCTTTTCGCCAGGGACGCGAAGGAACGGTCCCCGAAGAGGTCCTCGAAAATCTGGTACACGGCCTGGGCATTGGCGATCCCCGCCTTTCCCCGAAGCTCCGCCGCCTTCCGGGACAGGGCGGGATCGGAGGCGTCGGCTCTTATTCTTTCGAGGCGGGCGTCGACGGCCGTATCGACCCGGCTCACAAAAATGCTGGCCACCCCGTTGATCCCGGAGGCATCCATTCCCTTCGCCACCCAGATCTCCAGTCCCTCGATATAGGCCAGAGCCGAACGCCGGTAGAGTTCGGGGGAAAAAAGAAGGGTGACGTTGACCGACAGTCCTGCCCCCACGAGAGGACGGATCGCGGAAATTCCCTCCGGGGTGCCGGGGATCTTCACCAGAAGATTTGGCCGATCGATCATCGCCCGCAATCGGAGCGCCTCCTCGACCGAGTCTCCGGTTCGATGGGCGAGCCCCGGATGGACCTCGATGGAGACGAACCCATCCTGGCCTCCGGAGGATCTGAAGACCGGAAGGAACAGATCGCAGGCGCGTTGAACGTCCGTCACCATGAGGGACCTCAGGATATCTTCCGGCGGGAGATCCCGTTCCAGAAGCTCCGCGATTTCCCCGTCGTAGTCCGCCGATCCGGAAATCGCCTTTTCAAAAATGGTGGGGTTGGTCGTGATCCCCCGGATCCCGAAAATCTTCATGAGACGGGACAGCTCTCCCGAATCCATCAGATGCCGGCTCAGGGTATCGAGCCAGAGGCTCTGCCCCCGGGCCAGAAGCTCATCGACCTTCGCCCTGGCAGACTCTCCCCCGTTCGCCTCATCGATCATCGTTCCCTCCTTTTCAGGCGATCTGGACGCTCCCGTCAACCCCGATTGCGCGGGCTCCCTCCGATAAAAAAAAGGGAGCCCCGCGCACGGGACCTCTCCTCATTCGGACTGGAAATGGATCCGCGAATGGGTTCCGTCGCAGAAGGGCTTCTTCTGGGAGCCTCCGCACCGGCACAGATGGTATGTCCTGATCCCCTCGGAACTGACGGTCTTCCCGTTGGCGTCCACGATCGACAGATCACCGGTCATCTCATAGGGTCCGTTTTTCAGGCACAGGATCCTGGTCGTCTCCATGGCATTCTCCTTTCGAGAGAGGGTTCGACGATTTCGAGCGCGCTTCCCTCTTTTTATCCTGGACCAACTCTATACCGACATTTATGATCGACGTCATACCGGGAGACGACGGCATCGACTATTCTTCCCCCATATCGGCCTGAAAAGATCGCCCGAGAAAAAAGAGAGGGAAAGAAGGGTCCCGACAAAGTGGGGAGGCGAATGGAGACGCTCGGACGGATATGCACCCGTCGACACATGGGCGGAAACATGGTCCTGTTCGGGGTGGAGGTTTCACCGAGATCGTTGCCGGCCTTCAAAGCCGGCCAGTATGTGCATCTCGAATGGATCGATCCCCCCCGTCCCGGAGGCGGCCGGGGAGGGACGGACTCTTTTTGTCGCCTCCCCTCCCGGCGAGCTCCCCTTTCTCTCCTTCGTCACCCGGACGGGAGACTCACCCTTCAAACGGTCTCTCGAAATGCTCAAGGAAGGCGCTCCCGTGAGGGTCACAGGTCCATTCGGGTCGTTCACCCTTCCCGATGAGCTCGGGGACCGGCCTGGCTTTCCCCCACCGTCCTGCTCCCGGAAGGGGTCGGGATCTCGGCGGCGCGAAGCCTGGTCCTCGACGGCATTCCCCGCTCACCCGCCACGCCCTCCTTCCTTTTTCACCTTGCGCGGCGGCAGGAGGTTCTGCCGTTCCGCTCCCAATGGATGGAGATCGCCCGGAAACATCCGCGATTTCGCTTCGAGGAGATCTTCCTGAAAACAGGTGAAGGAGAGGCCCGGGATCGATGGAAGACCCCTGGGATCGGATCCTCCCCCGGTTTTTCGAGGTCGTCGGAGAACGGGAGATCAGACGGGCCGAATTCTACCTCTCGGGGTCATTGGGGGTTGTGGAGTCCTTCCGGGGGGCCCTGCTGTGCGCCGGGGTTCGATCGGAACGGATCCATGCCGAACCCTGTCTCGGGACCGAACCGATCGCATCGGAGCAGGAAAACGGGAACGGGTCCGGCTGAGTGAATCCCCCGGGATTTGCTGAAAGTCCCCGCCGATCCAAGGTCCAGCGGGTCACATTCAAGACATCGGCAATATCTAGGAAGATATCTCGGTCCCGCCTTGCAGGGACGACGGAGTTCCGGTTCAGGAGTCGATCGCGATCTTGTGTCCCCGTTTTGCGGCCAGTTCGATGAAGACCTGACGCGCGACGGCCAGGGTTTCCCGGCTGGAGAGACAGAAGGGGGAGCATCCTTCGTCCGGATGGGACAGCACGAGATCCCGGAATCCCCGGTACATGCTCTGGAACAGGCGGATTTCGAGCTCCGGCGGGACGACGTATTCCCCGAAGAGCCGGTCGGAATAGATTTCCAGGGCCTGGACATTGTTCCGGATCCAGATCGGAATGATCTCCGGAGCCGGGGGACATTCGCAGTTGGTCGGAGAATAGCGTCCGACACGGTAGGCTTCCCTGATCAGGGTCTCTTCAGAGACCTCCTTCTTGACCGGAGCTTCCGGACTCGCTTCCCCCTCTTTCGTCTTGTAGAGCCAAGATAAGAACATAGGTTCCTCCCCCTCCGATTTCATCAGATTTTGCCCCAAGAAACCCTCCCCGCTACCGCCATAATCACATAAAATGAACTAATTCCATATGACATGGCTCATACGAAGGGGTCGGGGATAAAAATGTCCGCGAAGAAGATCCCCGGACGCGGGGGGAGGAACGCATTCAGGTAGGGGGAACGGGTCCGTAAAGGATTTCCGGATAGAGGAGGCGTCCATCTTTAACTCGGGCCCAGGGAGTCAGACGGTGGATTTTTTTGACGATCGTCCCATGGGTCCGCCCCAGAATCTCTTCCACGGGATATCCGTCCACCGTCAGGGTGTCGGCGATCAGGGAGCGATGGCACCTCCAGGGGACCGTTTCCGCGCAGAGGAGAACGAGGATCTCCCGGCGGCTCCGCTCCTCCACCTCTTTCACCGCCATGGCGTAAGCCTCGGTCAGCATGTAGTCGGCGAACCCCCGGAAGCTCTGGTTTCGCCAGCCTCCGTTGGGAGAATCCTTCGACGGCTTTCTGAATCCCCCCAGGGAGGCCATGGGGGTATATCCGATCCCCGAGGCGGCCAGGGCCGCCGCCAGCGTCTCTCGGTCGTACTGGGGATTGTGCCGGGATCGGGGGATGCTTCGGACATCGATCACGATCCGGATCTTTTCCTCCCTCAGAATTTCCAGAAATTCCCCGATCTCCCTCGTTCCGTGGCCGATCGTCCGAATCCGGATCTCCGGCGGGGGTTCCTCCCGCTTCGTCTCTTCCATGGAACTCCCTCTCCCGACGCCGGAACGGCCTCCGCGCATGGCCGTCAACCGGCATCGAACCGCTTCCGATTCCGTCCCCTTGACTCTAACCGTGCATCAAGGAGCGGACCGCACCGGAGAAATGACCGGAGCGGTCCGGATCGCGGACTCAGGGACGGCGGCCCGCCTTTCCGAAAAAATAGGACAAATACCCGACAAGAGTGAAGAACAGTGCGTTCACGAACGCGATCATGAACGGATTGGTGGTCGGACCGAGCATCTCCGGGCTCCTATCTTTTGAATGATGGATGAAAGTCCTCCCAAATATTCGGAGGCCACCATGTCCAAGGATATGAAATTCGATTGATTGGATTTATGATCGTGATCATAATGGATCAAGAAAGCCGGATCTGAAGGAGGGAGAAGACCGCCTCCTTTGGCAGAGGCGAAGATAGATGACTGGTTCGAGAGCGCCAGAACGTTCGGGAAGACGGGAGAAAGAGGTCAGGCCAGCGGTCCGAAGGTTCTTTCATCGTCCGAACGATGAAACATGACTGCAACTTTGGAGAGGCTTGGAGAGATGGCCTGAAAGCGGAAAGGGTGCACCCAAAGGAGGTCTTCCGGCGGTTCCGCCGATCCGCCGGAAGATCGCGGGGACGCCTTGAGCGACAGGGAATTGCCCTTCACCCAGCTCCCGCTCCCTGAACGGTCAGGGCCGCAGAACCCACCGGTTCCAGCGGCTGCGGTACCGGGCCAGAAACTCCGTCTTTTTTTTCCATGCGCGGGTCTTTTCGGCATCGGTGAGGAGACTTCCGAGGCGATCGATGGCCTTATTGGCGGAGAGGTTTTTATCTTTTGCCAGCGAATACCAGAACCAGGCCTCGACGAGACTCTGTTTCATACCGCCCAAACCCTTCTCGGCAAAATATCCCAGGCGAGTGAAGGCATCGGGATTTCCGGCATCCCTGGCCGCCCGCAGATACCAGTAGGCCGCCTTTTCGAGATCTTTGGGAACCCCCTGCCCCGTTTCGTAGCGCTGTCCCAGCAAATCCTGGGATTCCCCATATCCATGCGAACCCGCCCGCATGTACCAGCGGACCGCCATCCGGTCGTCCTTCGGGACCCCCTGTCCAACGGCGTAGCGGTCTCCAAGGGCATCCTCCGCCGGCGGATATCCCGCCCGGGCCGCGCGCACCAGCCAGCGGACGGCCTTCCGGTCGTCGAGGGGAACCCCCCGTCCAATTTCATAGCGCTGGGAGAGAAGAAGCATCGCCGCAGGGTTCCCCGCCGCCGCGGCCTTACGGTACCAGAAAATCGCTTTTTCCAGATCATGGGGAGCGCCCTTCTGTCCATAGTCGTAGCGCATCCCGATCTCGACCATGGCCGGCTTGTCGCCGGCGGCCGCCCTGGTGGCAATATTTCCGAACGACAGTCCTGTCAGAGGACGGCTCTCCCCGGAGGCGGGACGCAAAAACCCACCGATCGCGAGGGAAAGTACCAGAAGGAAGGAAATTGCCGTAAGGATTGTCGCAAAACGGCGTTTTGCAGAAATCATCCAAGATTTGTCCGTCATGAGCATTCTCCCGGGAACCGCACGCGCTTGAGCAATCCGTTCCTGAAACCCCGGAACAGGCCTTTTCACATCTTCCCACGGGACCGATGCGAAATCATCCCGACCACCGTGGAGCGATCCGTTTCCGGAGGAGTGCCTGCGTCCGTCAGGCCGGGCCGGACTCCATCTGGGAATAGAGAAAGATACCCGCGGCGACCGACAGGTTGAGGCTCTGGACCTGTCCCCGCATGGGGAGGCGGATCCTCCAGTCGGCGAGATCGGAAACAGGGCGGGAGACCCCCTTCTCCTCCGAGCCCACCACGAGGACGAACGGGCCGGGAAGCCGGCCCTGGGGCAGGGCTTCCCCCTTGAGGTCAAGGACGGCCACGCCGTACCCTTCCCTTTTCAGAAGACGCAGACTCATCGCCAGATTGCCGACACGCACGAGCGGAAGCGTGAAAAGGGCCCCGGCCGAGGTCTTGGCGGCCACTCCGGAAAGAGGGGCGACGCGGCGTTTGGGAAGAAGGATTCCCGCCACGCCGGCGGCGTCGCAGGTACGTAGAAGGGCGCCGAGATTCCGGGGATCCTGGACGCCGTCCACCGCCACGAGGGGCCCGGGGAGCCCGGAAGGGCTGGCGTCGAGGAAATCCTCAATGGAAGGGAAGGTCCCGACCTCCTGGACCCGGGCGATCACCCCCTGGTGGGGGGAATCCCTGGGCGCCATCCGGTCCAGGGCCTGAGCCGGAAGGAAATCCAGGGGAATGCCGTTGGCGCGGGCGGTCCGGATGATCTCCCGACGGCGCGAATCGTGGTGATGGTCGTCCCGGAGATAAAGATGGACCACCTGTCCCGGCCGCCCCGAAAGAAGCTCCAGGACCGGATGGATCCCCCCCACCAGTCCCGACCCTTCGGTCAGATCCT
Organism: Nitrospirota bacterium; assembly: GCA_027415455.1. The sequence continues at coordinate 35,503 of DAIBSV010000003.1, forward strand.
CCGTATCCGTGGAGGCCCTCCCGGCTGATCTTCCAGCACAACGCCCGACTCCTTCAGACGATCCCGGATCGCATCAGCCTCCCGGAAGTCGCGATTTTTCCGGGCGCTCTCCCGGAGATCGACCAGACGCGCGATCTCTTCCCCGGAGAGTCCGGCACCGGTCGGAGCCCCCGACTCCCGAAGCCCCCCCACCCACCGGGAGGACGGAACCTGGAGAAGACCCATCGTCCGTCCGGCCAGATCGAACAGGGAACGAATGGCCCGGGGGTCGACAGGGGGAGTTCCTGCACCGCCTCCGGCCAGCCAGGGGTTGATCCGGCTCTTCGCCGCATGAAGAACGGAGAGGGCCACCGGGGTGTCAAGGTCCGCGGAAAACGCCTCCAGGAAAGCCGGTGCGAACTCCCGATCAGCCTCCCCCTCCCCGGGGAATGCTCCGAACTGCTCCTCGAGGAGGGAGCGGCACTGATAGAGACCGTCCAGGGCCAGCTTGGCCGCAGACAGGGCCTGGTCGGTAAAGTCGACGGGCGAGCGGTAATGGGTGGAGAGGAAGAAATAGCGGAGCCACTCCCGGGTCACCTCCTCCGGATAGGGAGACTCCTCGAAGAAGCTCCGGATCTGTCGGGTGTTGCCCAGGGACTTGGACATCTTCGTCTCCCGGGTGGTGACAAATCCGTTGTGCATCCATGTCCGGACGAAGGTCACACCGGTCGCGGCCTCGCTCTGGGCCCGCTCGTTTTCGTGGTGGGGAAAGAGCAGGTCCATCCCTCCCCCGTGCAGGTCGAGGGTCGGCCCCAGATAATGGAGGCTCATCGCCGAGCATTCGATATGCCACCCCGGCCGTCCGGCCCCGAAGGGGGAGGGATAGGAAGGCTCCCCCTCCTTCGCGCCCTTCCAGAGGACAAAGTCGAGGGGATCCTCCTTTGCCTCTCCCGGCTCGACCCGGGCGCCCGAACGGAGATCCTCCAGAATCTGGTGGGACAGTTCTCCATATCCGGCAAACTTCCGAACACGGAAATAAACGTCCCCCCCTGCCTGGTAGGCCGCTCCCCGGGCCAAAAGGCGCTCGATCAGCGCGATCATCCCCCCCAGGAATTCCGTAGCCCTGGGTTCGGCCATGGGAGAGAGGATCCCCAGCCGCTCCATGTCCCGGTGGAAGGAGTCGATGTAGCGGGCTGTGATCGTCCCGATGGGGACCCCGGCCTCCCGGGCCTTCCGGATGATCTTGTCGTCGATATCGGTGATGTTCCTCACATAGCGCACCCGGTCCCCGGTCTCCCGAAAATAGCGGTGGAGGGTGTCAAAGACCATCTGGCTCCGGGCATGCCCGAGATGGCAGTCGTCGTAGACGGTCACTCCGCAGACGTACATGCGGACCTCCCCCGGAGTCTGTGGGACGAAGGGTTCGACCTGGCGCGTCAGGGAATTGTAGAGACGGAGGGCGGAGGAGGCCATGGGGAGATCGCTCACGACGCTCACGAAGAAAGGGGATGGGCACCCAGCCCATGGACAGGACCCGGGACCCCGGAGGGATCCGCCTCGGATTCCCAGGACTGGTAGCGGGACAGGGACGGATAATGGGTCAGGTCAAGGTGGAGAGGCGTCACCGAAACAAACCCGTGGTCGACTGCGTGAAGGTCGGACTGGGGATCCGGCTCGTAGTCCTTGGGGGAGAGGCCGATCCAGTAGTAGGGACGCCCCCGGGGATCCTCTTTGCGGATGATGTCCCCCGATCCGAAGACCCGTTTGCCGAGCCGGGTTACGCGGATCCCTGAAATCCCGGAAACCGGCCTGTCGGGAATGTTCACGGAGAACAGGATCGAGGGAGAGGGAGGGGCCGCCATCAGGCGCTCCACCAGGAGACGGACATAGTGACGCGCGGTTTCGAATGCCAGGGGAAGGGATGGGTCCTCGGGAACGGTCAGGGAAAAGGCCATGGAGGGAACGCCCAGGATCGACCCCTCGAAGGCCGCGGAGACCGTTCCCGAATAGGTCACGTCATCGGCCATGTTCGCTCCGTGGTTGATCCCCGAGAGGAGAAAGTCGGGCTTCCGGGGAAGGATCGTGAAGATGGCAAGGTTCACGCAGTCGGTCGGAGTCCCGGAAACGGCATAATGGCGGGGAGATCTTTCGGTGATCCGGAGGGGCTTGTGGAGCGTCAGGGCGTGGGAGGCCGCCGAACGCTCGGTTTCGGGGGCCACCACATAAAGCTCCCCCATCTCCCGGACCGCTTCTTCCAGAACCGCGATCCCCCGGGAGTCGATGCCGTCGTCGTTGGAAAGAAGAATCAGGGGACGGATATCAGGATTCATCGGGAGGATTCGCCGAAAGCGATTCGAAGAAAGGAGCGCGGGACATCAGAAAAAAGACCACCAGGAAAGTCCTTTCGGCCGAAAGCCAAGGTGACGGGACAGGGAAAAGAGATCCCATGTTCCGGCCATTGACCATCGCCACACAGAAGACCGGGAGAACATATGCCGTAGGTCGGGGGCAACAATTTGGTCGGGGCGAAAGGATTTGAACCTTCGACCACTCCCACCCCAAGGGAGTGCGCTACCAGGCTGCGCCACGCCCCGATTGACAGAAATAATACCGGATCCCCTTTTTATCAGGAGATTTCACGGTCATTGGCGGAGAGAATTGCCAGACCCTTGCGGACCTCCAGAAGCAACGTCTCGACAGTGGGGGCATCGAGAGCCGGAGGACGCTTTTCCAGAATATTCCGAGCGCTCGGTACGGACCGGCCTTCATTCCTCAGAAGTTCGATGATGCGCGTGAGGAAACTCAGGTCGGCCTCCGAATACTCCCGGTGTCCCCCCTTCGTCTTGGAGGGAGCCAGCATGGGAAAGGCTTTTTCCCAGGAACGGAGGGTCGTTACCGGAACGCCGAGCAACGCGGATGCTTCACCGATCTTGTATTTCCGGCCGGACAGCGCCAACGTCAGTCTCTCCGACTGCTTTCCGAAGAGGAAAGATCTCCCGAAAGCGGAATCAAACGGACTTTTTGCGGGACGAAGAGGTCTTCTTCGGAGCCTCTTCCTCTCCCCAGAAATGGCGCGTGGGCCGGAAGACAACCACCCGGTGGCTCTTGATGAGAAGGGGCTCCCCCGTCTTGGGATTGCGACCGAGCCGGTCTTCGCGCTTTCGGACTTCGAAGGTTCCGAAGCCGGTCAGCTTCACGGATTCACCCGAAAGAACCGCCTGGGTGATCTCTTCGATCACGAAATCCAGGGCCTCGCGCACAGTCTTCCGGGGAAGACCCGCCCCTCCCCCATGATTTCGCGTATACTCGACGATATCGGTACGATTCAATGGAAACCTCCTTATTTCGGATGATAATGATACGAAGAAGTGCCGGACATGTCAACCGTTTTTTCGGAACAGGGTCCTGGTTGATCCGTTTTGACCCGATAGCAACAGGGGAAACGTCCACAAGACCGGTCGCGACCGGGTCGTTCGTCACCTGGAGCGGGCCGCTCTTCCAACGGAACTCATGCCAGGGATCGGAAACCCGCCCCCTTCAAAGTCCTTCTTCCTCGGACTCCGCCACCGGCCGGTTCCGGTCCGGACGCCCGGGGAAACAGATTCCCCGCCGGCTTTCCAGAACGAAGTCGATGATCTCTCCGATCTCGGCCGAGGGACGTTCGAGGGAAGCGAGTCTCTCCCGGTCGAGGGTCCCGGACAGGAGATACTTCCGGTAGAAGGCCGCGATCCCGGCGATTTCCTCCCGGGAAAATCCCGCCCGCCGGAGTCCGACCCTGTTGATCGTGCGAAGAGTGTGCGTCCCGTCCATGATGGCGAAGGGTGGAACGTCCCGGCTCGTGCGGGACCCTCCCCGCAAGAGGGCCAGGCGCCCGATCCGGATGAACTGATGGACCAGGACGCCCCCGGAAAGAAAAGCCCCGGCCCCCACCGAGACATGTCCGGCGAGAAGAACCCCGTTGGCGAGGATCGCCCGGTCCCCTACATGGCAGTTGTGTGCGACATGGCTTCCGGCCATAAGAAGGGTCCCGCTCCCGATCCACGTCCGGGAATGCTCCTTCGTCCCCCGGTGGATGGTCACATATTCTCGGATCTCGTTTCCGTCCCCGATCACCGTCTCCGAACCCCCCCCGGAAAAGGAGTGGTCCTGGGGCTCATGGCCGATGATGGCCCCCATGTGGATCCGGTTCCGCACTCCTATTGTCACATGGGGACCGATCGAGACCCGTTCCATGAGCACGGTCCCGGCCCCGATCCGGGAGGGTCCGCGGAGGACGCAGAAAGGGCCAACCCGGACGCCCTCTTCCAGTTCGACGGTGGATTCGATGACTGCCGATGGGTGGATCTCAGGCTTCAAGCCGGCGCGCCTCCGAGGTCAGAAGATAGTATTCGATGCTATCCTTAAGCGCCAGGAGACTCGCTTCGATGACGTTTTCCGAGACCCCGACCGTGCCCCATTTTCTGTGTCCGTCGGAAGATTCGATCAGAACACGGACACGGGAGGCCGTTCCCGCGCTCCCGGAGAGCACCCGCACCTTGTAGTCGAGGAGAACGATGTGCCGCACCTCCGGATAGAAGGTCCCGAGAGCTTTCCGGAGGGCGTTGTCGAGCGCGTTGACTGGACCGTTCCCGAGGGCGGCGGTGTGCTCGAAGGAGGAGCCGACCCGGATCCGGACCGTCGCCTCGGCGTATCCGGAGGCCGGGTCCGCCCCCTTTCCCATCCCGATCCGGAAAAAATCGAGAGAGAAGTAGGGCTTAAACGAGGCCACGGCCTGACGCATGAGGAGCTCGAAGGAGGCCTCAGCCCCCTCGAACTGGTACCCGGCGAACTCCATCTCCTTGAGCCGTGAAAGAAGGGACGAAAGGTGCCGGTCCCCGTCCTCGATCGTCAGCCCGTACTGGCGGGCCTTCTCCACGAGGTTCGATCGACCTGCCTGTTCGGAGAGAAGGATCCGCTGACGGTTGCCCACCGACTCCGGAACGATATGCTCGTAGGCTCTCGAGACCTTGCGAACGGCATGGACATGCACCCCGGCCTTGTGGGCGAAAGCCGAATCCCCCACATAGGGCAGGTTTTTCGGAAGGGGCCGGTTGGCCAGCTCGAAGACAAAGGCGGCGGCGTCCCGAAGACGGGCAAGGGACTCTTTTCCGACCACGGGGAAGCCCATCTTTAAGGCGAGGGTGGGAATAAGCGAGACCAGGTTCGCGTTTCCGCAGCGCTCCCCGATCCCTCCGATGGTTCCATGGATCTGGCGGGCCCCCGCCGAGACGGCCGCCAGGGAATTGGCGACGGCGAGCTCTGCGTCATTGTGGGCATGGATTCCGAGACGGCCTCCCAGAAGGGCCGCCGCCTGAAGGGTCGCCTGCTCGATCTGCCAGGGCAGACTTCCCCCGTTGGTGTCGCAGAGGACGACCCAGTCGGCCCCCGCCGTTTTCGCCGCCTCCACCGTTTTGAGGGCGAACTCCGCATCCTCCCCGTAGCCGTCAAAAAAATGTTCGGCGTCGTAGACGACCTCCTTGCCGTGCTGCTTGAGGTAGTCCACCGTCTCCGCGATCATGGCGAGATTCTGCTCCTCGGAAAGTCCGAGAATCTCCCGCACATGGAGGCGCCAGGATTTTCCGAAGATCGTCACGACAGGCGTGCCCGCAGCCAGAAGATCCCGGACAACCGGATCGTCGGACATCCGGTTTCCGGCCTTCCGGGTGCTTCCGAAAGCCGCGATCCGCGCGTTGACGAGAGGAATCTCACGGACCCGCGCGAAAAACTCCTGGTCCTTCGGGTTGGCGCCGGGCCAGCCCCCTTCGATGTAACCGACGCCCAGGGCGTCCAGATGGGAGACGATCCGAAGCTTGTCCTCGAGCGTGAAGGAGATATCCTCCATCTGGGACCCATCCCGAAGGGTGGTGTCGTAAAGCGAGACCTGGCCGGCCAGGCTATCCACGGACAGGATCTCCGGACTCCGCCCTGTCGAGGCCGAAGGACTGGTGGACGACACGCGCGGCGAGCTCGCCGTACTTCTCGTCGATCAGGCAGGAGATCTTGATCTCCGAGGTGGAGATCATCAGGATGTTGATCCCTTCGGAGGCCAGGGTCTCGAACATGCGGGCCGCCACACCCGAGTGGGACCGCATCCCCACCCCGACGATGGAGATCTTGCTGATGTCCTCCCGGCTCCGGACCTCTCCGGCCCCGATCCTTTTGGCGACCTCCTGGGCGATCCGGATCGTCTTGCGGGCTTCGGAGCGCGGAACGGTGAAGGAGATGTCGGTCAGATGGTCCTGTCCCACGTTCTGGACGATCATGTCCACGATCACCGCATTGTCCGACAGCTCCCGGAAAAGGGTCGCGGCGAGCCCCGGCCTGTCGGGCACGTCGCAGACGACGATCTGGGCCTGATTCCTGTCGAGGGTGACCCCCGACACCACCATCTGTTCCATTTTTTTGTCTTCCTCCGTCACAAGTGTTCCCGGATCCTTAGAAAAGGTTGAAAGGACGCGAAGCGGCATCCGGTAGCGCATGGCGAATTCAACCGATCGGGAGTGCAGAACCTTCGCTCCCAGGGCGGCCATTTCGAGCATCTCTTCATAGGAAATGCGGTCGAGCTTTCGGGCCCGCGGCACCATGTTCGGATCGGCCGTGAACACCCCCGTCACATCCGTGTATATGTCGCATCGGTCGGCCGAAAGGGCCACGGCGAGCGCAACGGCTGTCGTGTCCGATCCCCCGCGCCCCAGCGTCGTGACGTCCTCGCTGGGGGAGATTCCCTGGAATCCGGCGACGACCGGAACGACCCCCGCCGAAAGGGCTCCGAGGAGACGGCCCGACTCGATGTGTTCGATCCGGGCCTTGGTGTGGGTGCTGTCGGTGTGGATCCCGACCTGGCGGCCCGAAAAAGAGCGCGACATCCGGCCCTTCGTCGTGAGGGCCATCGCCAGGAGGGCACTCGTGATCCGCTCTCCCGAGGAGAGGAGCATGTCGATCTCGCGCTCCGGAGGCTCGGGAGACACCTCATGGGCCAGTCGAATGAGGCGGTCGGTGTCCCCGGCCATGGCGCTCACGACCACGACCACCTCGTTCCCCGCCAGACACTCTTCCTCCACGAGATCAGCGACATGGCGGATCCGTTCGATATTGGAGACGGAGGTTCCTCCGAATTTCATCACAATGCGAGACATAAATCCTTTCCGGGATATCCGGCATCATCCTCTGCGGAAGGCCTCTCCGACCATTTCGTCCATTGTTCCACGGGAACCAGGGGAAGCTCCCTCACGTTCCACTCCGTCATTCGGAGAAGACCCGGACCCCATTTCCCGAAAGATCTCTGCGAAAGAAAGAGCGCCGGAACGGGGCCGGCCTCGTGATTTCCCGTAAGGGGGGAGCTCTGATGATCTGACGTGATGGAGAGGGATGTCAAGCGGCCCTCCCCGAACCAATCGAGAAGCTTCGCGAAAACCTCCTGGTCCATCCGCTCGAGAAAGTGCCGCTTCCCCTCCGGATCCCGGCGGTGGCTGGCCATGTCGAATCCCTCGAAATGAAGCAGAATGCGCGCGCAGGACTGCCGGAGCCCGTCGTAAACCCTCTCCATCTTTTCCGAAAGATCGGTGTCGGTGTCTCCCGTTGCCCGGGATAGAGGGGCCGAACGGAAACCCGCCCGCCGCCCGAGCGCCCGGACAAGCGCCGTCGCGCAGACTGCGAGCCGGTCGGCGCGCTCCCCCGG
>DAIBSV010000400.1 GCA_027415455.1 Nitrospirota bacterium
ACCTGTTCGTCTCCGTATTTTTTGGCTGTTTCACTCTTGTTCAGACCCTGGAGGTCTCCGTAGTGGCGCTCGTTTAAGGCCTCCGATTTTTCGATGGGGACGCCCAGATGGCCCGAAGTCTCGAGAATGAGGGCGAGTGTTTTCTGGGCCCGCATCAGGTTCGAGGTGAAGGCCCGGGACACGGGATAGGCCGACAGCTGCTTCCCGGCGAAACGGGCCTCCTCTTCCCCCCGGGGGGAAAGGTCGACGTCAACCCATCCCGTAAACCGATTTTCCTTGTTCCATACACTTTCCCCATGTCTCACCAATATGAGTCGTGCTTCTTTTCCCAAGAACGGCCTCCCCGCGATTGGATGGTTGGTTCCGGACAAGTCTCGATGGCCCTATCCTATCATAAGGACGAGGGTCACGGGTCAGCGACCCTGGGGATGACACGCGGGGCAGGGACAGAGGCTCCGGAGAAGTTCGAAGGAGTAGATTCCCGTGTCATGGCCGTCGGAGAAGCCAATGGAAAGGGCGTAATTGCCCACCAGATGCCAGGAGGCGGGACGGACGTCCCCCGGGACCTCCTCCTCCCGGAGGGTTCGCTCCCCGGTCCATTCATTGACGCAGGCGGCGCAGGGACAGGAGAGCCGGAGAAAGCGATTGTCATAGAGGGACTCGTGGCCGTCCCGCCAGACGATGCGAACGGAGCGGGAGTCGGGGGCGTCGATGTTTTGGGGTGAGGCGGTGGACATGGACTTATCCTTTCGGTTCCATTTCAGTGGAAGGCCGCTATTGGCTGGATCTTCGGATCATTACGACAGATCCTCCTCGGAGCGGAGGGGGCGGCTCATCAGTTCCGCCAGGGTCTCTTTCAGATCGGCCTTTTCGTAGAGAATCCGGTAGACCGCCCGGGTGATGGGAAGTTCCACGGCGTAACGCAGGGAAAGTTCGAAGGAAGATTCGGTCGTCGTGACCCCCTCGGCCACCTGTCCCAGCTCCGTCAGAATGGTCCGGAGTTCCCCTCCCTGTCCGAGCTTCAGGCCGACAGTCCTGTTCCGGCTTTTGTCTCCCATGGCGGTCAGAAGAAGGTCCCCGACCCCCGCCAGCCCCGAAAAAGTCAACGGTTCGGCCCCCATCCGGAGACCCAGTCTGGTCATCTCCGCAAGGCCGCGCGTGATGAGGGCGGCCCTGGCATTGTCTCCCAGCCCCATTCCGTCGGCGATGCCCGTGGCGATCGCAAAGACGTTCTTCATGGCTCCGGCCACCTCGATGCCTCGGACATCCCCCCGTGTGTAGACCTTGAACCACCTGTTCGTCTCCGTATTTTTTGGCTGTTTCACTCTTGTTCAGACCCTGGAGGTCTCCGTAGTGGCGCTCGTTTAA
>DAIBSV010000401.1 GCA_027415455.1 Nitrospirota bacterium
AGTGTGGGAGAGAGGCGTCGTATCCGGGAGGCGAGCGAGAGAAGGCCCGATGGGGAAATCGGCCCGGCGTTCCCGGCCCCGGAAAGGAAGAGAACATCATCCGGGCCGGTGAGGCGGGAGGCGATCTCCGCATTTCTGCGTTCGGTGACGAGGATCAGTCGCGTGCACGGGTAGAGAAGGCGAAGGGCCGAAAGAAGCGGAGCCACCTCCAGAAGCGTCCCCCAACCGGAGAACTTGGAAACCACGAGGGTGTCGCCCCCTGTTTCCCGAAAGACGGAGCGGAGCGGCTCCATGGCGGGTTCCTGGAGGGAATGTGCGGGAAGAATTCTGTCCTGTCTGGCGGATCTCATGGAATTCTCCTGGAAAACAGGAGACTGGGATCTTTGGACAGATCCCGGTCCTCTGCTTTCGGTCGGGTATTGGGTGTCACGATCCTGTCGTTTCCCGAAGGGAGTTCGTCCGGGGCATGCATCGGGGTTGAGGAACCTTCTCAGGATCCCCGAAAGTCTCCACACCCGGCGAAAAGCCGCCCTGTTCCTCTCTCTCATGAGTGGTTCCCGGACCCGGATCGGATTCGTGGGCCGCCGTGGCGGTCTCCGAATGCGCCTTCTGACCCACCCCCTCTACTTCAACGCCCATCAGCCGTCCCGCATGGCCTACGAACAAGCCGGAATTCTCTTGGGCATTCTCCCGGAGAATGGCTCGCCGTCCCCGGTGCCGGGAGCGATCCGGGAAACGCCCGAAGATCTTCGTGAGCTGGAACGCGTCTTCCCGGCCTTCCGCCTGGCCGGGAAGATCTGCGTCATGAACCCCAACGCATCGGAGCGAGGGACCGAACGACGATGGCCAGCGGACATGTTTTCCGAGGCGGCCGGACGCCTCCTTTCCCGCCATCCCTCCCTCCGCATCGTCCTCACCGGGTCCCGGGAGGAGCACGCCTACACCGAAGGGGTCGCCCGGAGAATTCCGCGCACCTCTGGGTCAAGGATCATCAATCTCGCCGGACGCCTCTCCCTCGGGGGATTGACCGCCCTTCTAGGGCAGGCCCATGTTTTTCTGACCAACGATTCCGGACCGATGCATCTCGCCATTCACACGGCTGTCCCGACCGTAGGGCTCTTCGGCCCCACCCGACCGGACCTCGTCCTCCCCAAGGCCGACCGGCGGCGGCTGACCGTCCTGTACGATGCCCACTACTGCAGTCCCTGCCTCTACCATGTCTCCCGCCCCCCCTGCGGAGGAGACAATGTCTGCATGTCCTCCCTTTCGGTGGAACGGGTCGTCCGGGCGGTCGAGGCCATGCTCCAGGGAACGTCCCTTCCCGAGGAAAGAGTGGACGTCTTCTCCTGTCCGCCGAAGACTGCGGAC
>DAIBSV010000402.1 GCA_027415455.1 Nitrospirota bacterium
GAGCCGGATCAAAGCCCTCGAGAAAGTCGAGCGTCTGGAAAAGGACGCCACGGAAAAGACCGTCCGCTTCACCTTTCCTGCCCCGATTCGCTCCGGCGAAATCGTCGCCACGTTTTCCGAAATAGAAAAATCTTACGATGGACGCACGATCGTCCATCCCTTCGACTGGGTTCTCCGCCGGGGGATGAAGGTGGCCCTGATCGGTCCAAACGGGGCCGGGAAGTCCACCCTTCTCAAGATCATGGCCGGAGCGGTCGTTCCCGATGCGGGAAGCTACCGGACGGGGACGGGGGTGACGACCGCCTATTATTCCCAGCATCAGCTCGAAATCCTCGACCCTTCCCACACCGTTCTGGCCAGCATGGAGTCGGTGGCTCCCGACTCCGAGTCCCAGACGCGCATCAGGGGCTTGCTCGGAGCCTTTCTCTTCCGTCAGGAGGAGGTCTTCAAAAAGGTGGGGGTCCTGTCTGGGGGAGAAAAGAGCCGTCTGGCCCTGGCCCGTCTCCTTCTTGCCCCGGCCAATCTTCTCCTGCTCGACGAGCCGACCAACCATCTCGACCTCCCTTCCCGGGAGGCCCTTGTCAGCGCCCTGGAGGCCTACCGCGGGACGCTTGTGTTCATCACTCACGACCGTTATGTCATCGAAAAGATCGCCACCGACATCATCGAAGTGCTTCCCGGATCGATCCGGCTCTTCATGAACCACCGTTTCGAGACATACCGCGCCAAGAGAGATGGTGTCCTGAACGTGTCATCCCCCGTCCCGCAGGGGTCGGCGAAAACCCCATCCCCATCGGAGGGAGAGGGGCGGGAAAAGGAAGGAGAGGACCCAGGAATGGTCGAAAAACGGCTTTCCTGGGTGGAAAAGGAGGTTCTGGAGCTCGAGGAAGAGGTCGAGCGCTTGTCCCAGGCTGCCTCCGGCTCCGGGGCGGAGGCGCGCCGGGCCTCTTCGAAGCTCTCCGTCGCCAGAAAAAAACTGTCGGACAGAACCGCCGAGTGGGAACGCCTCGGAAGTTTGCTCGAACGTTCAGTCCATCGGCCCTCCTGATCCCTCTGATATGTCAGGGATCGGGTACGGCAGGGAGAATAGGATCATATGAGTTCCGCCACCATCGATCTCGCAACGTCAGACCAAACCCCCGTCACGGTCTTCTACCATCGTAACTGCTCCGACGGGTTCGGAGCCGCCTGGGCCGCCTGGAGGCGTTTTTCCGGCCATCGTCCCCTTTCGTTCGCCCCCTACAATTACGGGGATCCCCTCCCGGAGATTCCCGCGGGCCATGACGTCTTCATTCTCGACCTCTCCTTCGATCCCGAATTTCTGTCCCGTCTTCGTTCCAAGGCCCACCATTTGGTCCTTCTCGACC
>DAIBSV010000403.1 GCA_027415455.1 Nitrospirota bacterium
AGGTCCGCCGGCGTGAGGTCGGCCAGGTTCGTAATGCGCTCGGAATGGGTGCCGTCGAGATGGAAGGCCTTCCGTGTCCCGGCGATGTTGTGAAGGATGTAGGGGCGCTCCCGGTTGAACTGGTCGGGGAGGACCACGAACCGGGAGAGGATCCAGGGAGTGACGACCAGCCCTCCCGCCCAGACGAAAAAGGCGATGCCCAGAATCGGGACCGAGAGGCGGGAGAGCGTCCGGAAGCTTTCCAGGAGGAAGGCGAGGGCCGCCAGGAGAAGGATCAGGGAGAGAAGGGTGGCGGCAGGGATTCGGGCATGGACATCGACGTAGGAGGCTCCGGACAGAGCCTGGTGGCTGGACAGGAGGGTCTTCGTCCGGAGAAGCAGGGCCTCAAGGGAGAGGACAAGAAGAAGTCCCGCCGAAAGACGCATGAGGACCTTCCTCCAGACGGGGTGGAGGGAGAGCCTGTTCTGTGCGAATGAGATCTGTCCTCCCGGAAGTCCCAGAAGGACGCCTAAAACGAGCGAAAAGAGAAAAGCGTCCTGAAGGAGGCCCGAGAGAAGGTCGTAGACCGGGAGGTGGAAGAGATAAAATCCCAGAGGAAGTCCCAGGATCGGATCGGAAGACCCAGTGGCGGGAGCATGGATGGCCGCCAGAAAACGGAGGGCATCCGGGGTGTCCGAAAGGGGGAGGGCGACCAGAAGGGCCACGACCACGAGCCCTGCACCGATGAAGGGAGACAGGCCCGAGAGAGGGAGCGAGACGGGCTCAAGACCTCCTGCGGGTCCCTGTCTTCGGAATGTGAGGGTGGGAAGGGCCCGGATCAGGGGGCGCAGGGTTCCTGCCAGGACAAGGACATCGTGACCGTCTATCCTCCCGGCGTCCCCCTTCTTGTCCCGGGAGAGGAGATCACCGCTCCTGTCATCGATACCCTCTGTCGTTTTCGGGACTCCGGGGCGACGATGGACGGCCTCGACATGACCAACCGCTTCATCGGTGTGGTTGGGGAGAGCCCTTCTCCGGAATAGCCCTCCCTTTCCGCGCCCTTCCCTATTTCTGGAACTTCAGGCCCCCGCCCGCTGCCGGCTTCTCTCTTCATTCTTCATTGCCAGCAGATCCTTCCGCGGCGCAGAATGAAGGGAGACGCGAACCCCCATTCAGGAGACCCCATGCGAAAACAATGGCCCCTCGCCGCCCTGGTCCTTCTGGTTGTCCTGTACTTTGGAGGCCAGTCCCTTCTCGACCTCTGGGCCGATTACCTCTGGTACCGCTCGAATGGCCAACTGCCGGTCTTCCTGACCTTGCTTGAGGCGAGAAGCGCCCTTTTCCTGGGGGTCTTCCTCCTATTTTTCCTTGTCCTGGCAGCGACCCTG
>DAIBSV010000404.1 GCA_027415455.1 Nitrospirota bacterium
TATGAGACGGAGGCGATGGCCCGCGGGATTCCGCTCCTTCCCCGCCGCCGGGTCTCTTACCGGGGACTTCTTCTGGAAGAGATGGATCTCGAGGCGATCCTGGCCTCGGGGGTCGACCTGGTCCTGGTCGACGAGCTGGCCCATACCAATCCGGCCAGTCCGGGAGAATTCCGCCACCGCCAGCGCTACCAGGACGTCCAGGAGATTCTCGATGCGGGATTCGATGTCTATTCCACCCTCAACGTCCAGCACATCGAGACCTTGAACGACCTGGTGGCCCTCCAGACCGGCATCCGGGTGCGGGAAACCGTCCCCGACTCCATCGTGGGACGGGCCGACGACCTCGTCCTGGTCGACCTCACGCCCGAAGAGCTCAGAAAGCGTCTTCTGGAGGGTAAGATCTATCCGGCTGCCAAGATTTCCGACTCCCTCGAGAATTTTTTCACCGTCAAGAATCTCACGGCCCTTCGGGAATTCGCCCTGACCTCCGCCCGGGAGGCGGGCGGCTTCCGGATCCAGCCGGGGGGATTCCTTCTGGTCGGCGTCTCACGACGGCCCGCCGACCAGGCCCTTGTCCGTCGGGGCGCCCGTCTGGCCGAGCGGCTCCGGCTCCGCCTCCGGGTCCTCTTCGTCCGGAACCCGGGAGCGGACGGATCGGATCCTCCCTGGATCGGGGAGACCTGCCGGCGCCTCGGGGCCGACCTGAACGTCGACGAAGGCCCATCCTGGGAGGAGGCTTTCGTCCGCCACTGCCACGAGCTTCGCCCCTCCCTGGTCCTTTTGGGACAATCCGCGTGGAGGCCCGGAATGATCTCGACGGCCGAAAAGATGGCCAGACTTCTCACCGCCTTCCCGCTTCTCATCACTCCGCTCGACATACCGGAGCACCGCCAGAAAACCGGGTAGGGTCGAAAAAGCCGCGGGGTCCCGAGACGTCCAAAGAAAGACTAAAAAAAGGAAAGATATCCACCTCTTCATAGTCCGCTGAAGGGAGGACAGTTGACCTCCCTCCTCCCTTCTCCTACGGTAGGGACAGAATATTTTTTAAGAAAGGAGCCCACAGTGGCCGTTCTTCACCTTTACCATGAAACGCGGAAAAGCATCTTCCGCTTCCGCGAAGCGGTCTTAAACCGTGTCATCGGGGTCGGGGCCCTTTTTTCGTCCGGATACGGCGATGTAGGGTCCTCCATCTACTTCGCCCTGGGGGTCACCACCGTCTATGCCGGGGGAGCCTCCTTCCTGGCCATCTTCGTGGCGGGCATCTTCTTCGTGGCCACCGTCCTCTCCTATGCCGAACTCTCTTCGGCCATTCCCGAAGCGGGGGGCTCCTCCCTTTTTGCCCAGCGGGCCTTCGGGGAC
>DAIBSV010000405.1 GCA_027415455.1 Nitrospirota bacterium
CAGCAGAATGTCTATCGGATTCTGGGGCTCGCTCCTCCCATCCTGTTAAACGAGCCGATCCGGGAGACGGGGGTCGGGGCCGGGATCATCCTCCCGGTGGACTTCATCCGTCCGGTGATCGACGGGGAGGTGACCCATTATTTCGAATGGACCGGGGCCGGCTTTTTTCGACAACCACAAACTCCAGGGATCGATGTATCTTCGGGATTCCCCGCTGTCGGCGGTCTACTACGGATTCGACGAGGAGACACTTTACATTCGGGTCGACTTCGACGAAAACTACCGTCTGGAGGAAAAAACCGGAGCGTCCCTCGTCATGCGGTTTCTCGACCACCGCGAATCGGCCATCCGGTGCCCCCTTGTTCCGGGGACGACGGAAATCCCCTTGGACGGAGTGGAAGGAGGAAAGGCCCGCTGGGGCTTGCGGAAGATCGGCGAAATCGCCATCCCTTACCGGCTCTTGGGTCTCGAGTCCGGGGAGTGGGTCGGGGCCCTGATCGAGCTTTACGAGGGGGAGACAATGGTCGACCAGTGTCCCCGGGGGCATACCCTTTCGATTCAGATTCCCGACGACCAGTTTGTCAAATCGATCTGGAGGCTGTGAGATGGAGTTCTGGAAAGACGGACCGGAGAAAGGCATGAGAGGAGAGCCGCTCGAAAAGTGTCTTGAGAAAGTGAAATCCCCCGTCGGCGTAGGCCTCCCAGGGATTTTCCCCGTCGAGGATGATCGGGATGGTCGCCGAACGGCCGGACGACTCCTCCTGTTTGGCAATCTGCTCCATGTGTCCCAGAAGATCCGAGGCCGCCTCCGTCCCGTTGTAGCGGGCATAGGCGAACCCGATCCGGTCCGAGAGATTCCGGTCGCGAAAGACCATCTTCACCTTCGCTCCGTCGATGGACACCTCGTAGGGTTCGTAAAGGCTTCCCTCCGTGAGATGGGCCATGTCCCGGGAAATGAAGAGGATGTCCTCGTCGGAGGCCATCCATTCGAGCCCCGCCTTATTTGCCATCTGGACCACCTCAGGGGAAACCGACCCTTCGGAGGGCCACATGCCCTTGGGCCGGATTCCGAAGACCTCTTCATGGCGTCTGAGGGCCGTCTCGATCTGAAGGACGGCGTCCTCCGGATAGGCGAACTCTTCCGGAAGGGAGAGGTTGGGATGGGCCCTCCGGGCCGTCTTCGACGAAATGAGAAGGGGGAGGATGGGATGAAAATAGGGAGAGGTCGATA
The DNA here is from genome assembly GCA_027415455.1 of Nitrospirota bacterium. Next base: position 1,232 of record DAIBSV010000405.1, read on the forward strand.
TTTCGATCCGACCCTCCCGGGCAAGGGAGCGATAGAGGGGCACCAGCTCGCTCAGAATTTTTCTCTGAAGGTCGAAGAGCGCCTTCTTGTCCCCTTCGGTGAAATTC
>DAIBSV010000406.1 GCA_027415455.1 Nitrospirota bacterium
GGATCGGCCCTATGGAGGTTTCGGGAGAGACCAGCGAATAGCGGTCTCCTTCTTTTCTGATGCGGGGAGATGGGAGAAAAGGCGCAAGGTGGGCCTTGACCCCGACCGGGCCGGAACCCGGACCGCCTCCCCCGTGCGGGGTCGCCAGGGTCTTGTGGGTATTGATATGGACGATGTCGAATCCAAGGTCGCCGGGCCGGAGAAGTCCGATGAAGGCATTGAAATTGGCCCCATCCATATACAGAAGGGCCCCGGAGGCCTTCACCATTTCGACCATCTTGAGAAGGTCCTTTTCGAAGACCCCCAGCGTGCTCGGAACGGTCATCATCACGAGTGCCGTCTTTTCGGACAGGCTTTCCGCAAGATGGGCCAGATCGACCCCCCCGTCGCTTCCGGAAGGGAGAACGCGAACGGTGAATCCGCCCATGGCCGCGCTGGCAGGATTGGTCCCGTGCGCCGAATCCGGGATCAGAATCTCCGTCCTGTTCCGGTCCCCCTTCGACTCGAAATAGCGTCTCGCGATCAAAATTCCGGTCAGCTCCCCATGGGCTCCGGCTGCCGGAGCCAGGGTCACGGCCTCCATTCCGAGGAGATGGCCCAAGGAATCCTCGAGGGTGTGAAGAACCTCCAGCAAACCCTGCATCCCTTCCGGCTCTGATCTTGGATGGAGGTCGCGGAATCCCGCGATTTCCGCAATCCTGTCCATGATTTTGGGATTGTATTTCATCGTGCAGGAGCCGAGAGGATAGAAATGGGTGTCGACCCCGCGATTCAGATGGGACAGACGGGTGAAGTGCCGAACCACGTCCAGTTCCGACAACTCCGGAAGGGAGAGGGGAGCTTTCCGTCTGAGGCGTTCGGGAAAACGGCCCTCAAGAGTCTCCGGAGAGACTCCCGGGGGAAAGACCCCGCGGGCTCCCGGACGACTTTTCTGCCAAAGGGTGGGCTCCATGGGGGGCCTCGTCGATCCTGGCTCCTCGACACCGGACAGTTGAAGGGACATTGTTCTTTTATCCTCGCATTATAGTAAAACGATCATTTTTCAAGAGAGAGCCGGACAATCTCGACGGTTCGCGCAATCTCGTCCTCCGTACGAAGTTCGGTTGCACACCAAAGCATTCTCCGGCTCCAGGAAGGACCCAGGAGCCCCCCGAGAGGGAGACCTCCGAGAATGCCTTCGGTCAGAAGATGGCGGCTCAGCGCGTCCGCGTCCACCGGAAGTTCCAAAACAAATTCGTGAAAAAAGTCAGCCTCCGGGTTGACAAGGGAGATCCCCGGGATCGCCTGGAGCCTGGCGCAGAGTTCATGGGCATTGGACCACGACCCTGATGCGGC
>DAIBSV010000407.1 GCA_027415455.1 Nitrospirota bacterium
GAAAGCGCAGGAGTTTTTCACGTCGAAGATTAATAGGGGGGAAACTCTTCCCTCAACTCCTTATCTTCGGTCGTCGACGAACGGGAAGGAGGTCGTTGCGGAATCCGGCAGATCTTCTCTCTCCATCTTCATTCGTACGGGAGAAAAGGAGGAAATTCAAAGGCACGCCAGTATTTCTGCCCCGAAAGGTAGAGTTTTACGGCGTTTTTCCGATAAACTGATTCCCATGAAAGAGGAGCATGATCGAAAGGGATTTTATGACAAAGAGTGTTCTGACATCCGAAGAGATTCGGGCGCTGTTGTCCTTGAAGCTTTCGGACAAGGTCGAGGAAAATCAGGATCTGTCCCGATTCTTTATGGATGTGTTGAACTCCCTGGGGGGAAGGGATGATAACTACCGACGCTCAAAACCGGATCGTCTATCTGAACCAGGTTGCAGAAGACATGACAGGCTGGACATTATATGAAGCCTCCGACCAGCCCCTGACCGAAATCTTCCAGCTTTTCAACGAAATTTTCCCGGAATCCGGTTCCGGACCTGGTCGTCTTGGGGCTCCGACCAAATATTTCCGCGAAGGTGGCCGGCCACGCCATTCTTCGGCATCGCCTCGGAGTCGAATTTTCTTTGGCATCGATTCAGGACTGCGAGGGGAGAAAGGCTGGCCATGTGATCCTTTTCCGCGACGTCTCGGAGAAGCGCATTTTCCTGAGTCAGGTCACCCATCGGGCCCATTACGACCCCTTGACGGATCTCCCCAACCGGGCATTGTTTCAGGACCGCTTGGACCGCTTCTCCCAATCGATCGCTCTCGCCCACAGGCACGAATCTCGTCGCGCTTCTTTACCTGGATCTCGACCATTTCAAGAAGATCAACGACGGAATGGGACATTCGTTCGGCGACCGCCTGTTGAAGAAGATCGGGGACCGGCTTCGCGCCGTTGTACGGAAGCCCGATACGATTGCCAGAATCGGCGACGATGAATTCGCGATCCTTGCCGCCAACATCGAAAGCCGGGACAATGCCGACCTTCTTGCCCGAAAGATGCAGGAAACGATCGCAAGTCCCATCGTCATGGATCAGCAGGAATGCTGCTTGAGCGCCAGCATTGGGGTCGTCTTTATCCCATTGACGACAGATCTGCTCAAACATGCCGACAACGCCATGTATAAGGCGAAAAAGAACGGCCACAACAACATCCGTTTCTTTTCCGATCAGGCTGGCGGCATCGTTCGGGATTGAATTTCCCGGTCCCGGGCCGGACGAAGGAGGGAACCGGAACATCGCCAGTCCCCCGGTCGTCAACGGGAGTTTCAACAACAAGTCAGGAAC
>DAIBSV010000408.1 GCA_027415455.1 Nitrospirota bacterium
GGGAATCTCCGACGTATCGGGAGAGGATCGGAGACTTTCACAACGGAGGAAGGGGAACATGCCCTTTTTTCTCGTTTTTTGGACCTTCCGAAGACGTACCTCCCCCTTCGATTCCCTAAACGTGCACCCCTTGACTTTATGCCCGTTGGAGAACCGGTCAGACTGCCGCCGGGGACGTGGCGAGTGTAAAGCTCATCTCTCATGCTCGTCTTTCGAGGTTTTTGAGCCCCGCTTTTTCTGGGTCTCCTCGAAGGCCTTCTGTCCTGCATCCACGTAGGCCTGCCCCTTGGTCAGGAGCGTATAGACGATCCAGGCCAACTTGTGGGCCGTGGCCACGATCCGGTTCTTCTTTCCCAGCCGGGTGCAAATCCGCCGATAATAGGCAGGCTCATTAACAAACTCGATGAATACCCACTGGGGGTTCCGGAAGATCGCCAAGTGTATGGTAGAAGGCGATTTGTAGGGAATCTAGGGACTTGAATCCGTAGGCTTTTCGCATCGCCAATTTCGCCTTCATATATGGTCCCTCCGCCCGTTGCAAGAGGTTTTTCCCTTTCGGATGGACGATCACTGCAGTCATATATCCGGCCTCTTTGTGGAAGAAAGTCTTCCGGGCCTCGATGAAGTTCCGCGCACCCTCTCCTGATCAAATTAGCGGCTTCGAGGAGCCATTGAAGGCTTCAGGTTCTGAGGGCGCCGGTCTGACCGGTCCGTCATCTGGGGATTATCCCTCAAGCAGTCTGGTGGCGGGAGTCTATAGGGGTCCTTTCATCAAGCCGTGTCCCGTGTGGATCTTGTCTTCCTGTCTTGGGCCGATCTTATGCCGCGACCTGGGCCTTGGGGCCGGTTGGCGAATAGACCGCATCCTCGTGGGTCAGAAGAGCCCAGAGGATCCGGGCGTTCTTGTTCGCGACCGCCACGGCCGTCCGGTTGTATCCCCGCCGCTCGTAGAGAGCCAGGATCCAGGCACTTCGTCCCTTGGGTTCCCTCTTTCCCGCGGCGACTTTCATGACCGATTGCACAAGGGATCGTCCTCCATGGATCAGAAGTGTTCGAAGATAGGCGTCCCCCCGCTTGGAGATCCCAAGAAGAACATTTTTGCCTCCGCTGGAGTGCTGTCGGGGCACCAGGCCAAGGAACGAAGCAAACTGGCGTCCATTCTTGAATCGGGTCGCATCCCCCACAAAAGCCAGCAAAATCGTGGCGGTCAGAACTCCCACGCCGGGAACGGTCATGAGCCGCTTGCACACCGGATGTGTCTTGGCCAGCGTGGTGATCCGGCGGTCGAAGCCGGCAAGTTTTTCCTCCAGGCCGGAAAGCTCCGATACCAT
>DAIBSV010000409.1 GCA_027415455.1 Nitrospirota bacterium
TTTCTGAGTGCCGAATCGGAGCTTGCGAGCATTCTTGCGAACCCGGGAGCGAAAGGGAGGAAAAGTGTCGGAGGAATCCGCGTCCTGGCCGAACAGAAGCTTCGCCTCCTCGGGGCCTCCCGGAAGGAAATCGAGCGTCTGGAACGGACGCGTCGGCCGGTCGACCGCTACGAAGTCCGTTCCCCTCTTTCGGGAACCCTCATCCGAATCGGACCCTCCGAAGGAGCCCAGGTCAGGATTGGAGACCTCCTGTTCGAGGTGTCCGACCTTTCCAGACTCTGGGTCCAGGCCTTCCTTTACCCTGGCGAGGAGAAAGGGCTCCTGAGGGGCTCGCCGGTTTCGATTGTTCCGCTGCACGAAGAAGGGATTGTCGGCTCAGGCCGGATCCTCCGGATCGCTCCCTTCATCGATCCCAATACCCGAACGATTCCTCTTCGGATCTCCTTGGACAACGCTGGAGGGCATTTCCGCCCCGACTCCTGGGTACGGATCCGGATTCCCGTCGGAGATGGAAAGTCGGCTCCGGTCTTTCTGGTCCCCGAAAGGGCGATCGTTCGAACGAAGGAGCAGAAAACAGCGGTCTTTGTCATGAAAAAGGAAGGGGGGCCGACCCTGGTTCCAGTGACTGTCATGGGGCATCTGAAAGAAGATGTCGAAGTTCGGGGAGATCTCGAAAGCGGGGACAGGGTGGTGACGGAAGGGATCCTGCCCCTCCTGTCACAGGCCGGCTCCTGATCTCTTGAGGTCGGGTCGCCGGAACACCGGTTGACCGGAAAGGATAATTTTCCGAAGATGGAAGAACTGGAGCGCCCATGACCGATGACCCCGAAGACATTCATCCCTCACCCTGGCAAGCCGGATCTCCCGCTCCCTGGATCCTGAAGGTCTTTGGAGGACCTCCGTCGGGCCTGTCACAGTGGTTGACCCGCGTGGTGCTGGCCTTGGCCATCCTGTCGCTCGGGCTGTTCACGGTGACCAGGCTCATGCTGATTCACTGGGTCTTTCTGGTGCCGGCCTCGCTGGGTTCTCTTCTGGCCCTGGGAACCCTTTACGTCGTTCTCGAAATGCGCCGTCCTCCCGTTGCTGTTCTCGAAATTGGGCCTGATTGTCTGATCGTGAAACGGCCGGGGGGGGAAGAAGAGCGTCTCTCTCTCGATGACGTCTCTCTCAAGGAGAACCCCGGAGATTACCGTTTCGAGATTGTCCATGTGCCGGACGGGAATGTGGTCCTCTCTGTGTCCAGGGACGCAGTCCGGGATGTCTCCCTGTATGAAACGATCCGGAGATTTCTCAGCCTGCCTCCATTTCGGCGCCCCCCGGTCCCGGTCGC
>DAIBSV010000040.1 GCA_027415455.1 Nitrospirota bacterium
GCCACGACTGTCCCGACGTCTGGAATGCCTCGGGAGCCCTCCGGACCGCTGCCCAGGTCCAGTCCTCCCATGCCAACTGGTCGACGGTCATACCCGGTCGGGACTTTGGGCGGCGGCAAGAATCACTCCGACATAGGTGACCCCCATGATCTGGCTTTGAAGGGTCGACAGGGGAATGACGACCATGTCGTCCTGATTCATCCCCATGGGAGACTGCCCCTTGGAGGAGAGGATCCCGATCACCCGGAAGGGGGAGTGGTTGATCTGGATGAACTTCCCGAGGGGATCCTCGAGCCCGAAGAGTCGGGAAGCGACCAGATGGCCGAGCACGGCGACGCGAGCGGCGGAGGCCTCCTCTTCGGCTCCGAAAAATCCGCCACGGGCCAGATGCCAGTCGCGAACCGGCAGATAGTTCGGTTCGGCCCCGAGTATGACCGTCGACCAGTTGGCATGGGAGGACTGGACCTGGGCCGCGGTCCGGAGGGCTCCCGAGGCATTCCAGACGTCGGGACAGTCGTGGCGGATAGCCTGGGCATCCTCCAGGGTCAGGGTCGTATCCGTCCCGCCTCCCACCTGGGCCCCCGAATCGGTGACGCTTCCTGGAATGACGACGAGAAGGTTGGGGCCAAGGTTCTGGATGCTTTGCAGGACCAGGGCCTTGGCACCGAGGCCAATGCTGACGAGAACGATGACCGAGAGAACCCCGATGACGATGCCCAGGGAGGTCAGGATCGAACGATAGGGATTCCTGAGAAGGGCCCTCAAGCCCAGAGACACGAGAAACATCAGGCCTTCTCCAGGAGTCCGTCCCGAACGCGGACGGTTCTCGACGCGAATCGGGCGACCTCGGGGTCATGGGTGACCAGAACAAGCGTCATGCGGGTGCGTTCCTGGGCCTTCATGAGGAGTTCAAGCACGGACACAGCCGAGCGGCTGTCGAGATTCCCGGTGGGTTCGTCGGCCAGGAGAAGGCCGGGGGAGGCGACCAGGGCCCGGGCGATGGCCACCCGCTGCTGCTGGCCTCCCGAAAGCTGGGAGGAGTAATGCCTCTCCCTGTCCCCCATTCCCACCGACAGGAGAAGTTCCCGGGCTCTTTCCCGGCGTTCCCGTGAGGGAACCCCCCTGTAGAGGAGCGGCATCTCGACGTTTTCGATGGCGGTTGTCCGGGGGATGAGCTGAAAGTTCTGAAATACGAATCCCACCGACCGGTTCCTCAGAATGGCCCGGTCGGAAGGAGAAAGCGAGTCCACTCGCCGGTTTTCATAGTAGACGGCCCCGGTTGTCGGGCGGTCGAGAAGTCCGGAGAGATGAAGGAGCGTGGATTTGCCGGATCCGGAGCTTCCCACCAAGGCCAGGGCCTCCCCTTTGTCGAAGGAGAGGGTGACCCCCCGGATGGCGGGAAGCTCATCCCCGGCCACGTTGTATAGCTTTGTGACGGCGTCGAGCCGGACCGAGAGGCCGGGACGAACGTCTTCCTGCATGAGATCCTACCGGGACTTTTTGACGAGCTGGCTCTTCTTGGATCCGTAAAGGGCGATGGCATCCTCGATGGACTTTTTGGCGACGGTGTTCCCCTCGACGTCGCTCACGACGACCTGTTTGTTTTCGAGGGTTTTGTAGTCCTTGAGAAACTGGGTGAGTTCACGGATTCGGTGCGGGATGAGGTCTTCGATATGGCGATATTGGCCCCACTCCGGATCCTTGACCATGACGGCGACGATCTTGTCGTCCTTTTCTCCGCCGTCTTCCATGTGGATGATCCCCACGGGACGGACCGTGACAATGGAATTCGAGAGGAGGGATTCACTGGAGAAGACAAAGACGTCGAGGGGGTCGTTGTCCTCGCAGTAGGTCTGCGGGATGAGTCCGTAATTTGTGGGGTAGTAGACGGCGCTGTGAAGGATCCGGTCGACGCGCATGAGCCCCGTTTCCTTGTCCAGCTCGTACTTGACCCGGCTTTTTGCCGGAATTTCGATCAGGACCTGGATTTCATGGGGAGCATTGCTGCCGAGGGATAGATCGTGCCAGGGATTGAACATGAACGCCTCCATTTCGGGGTGTGTTTATATTCGTAGAATTCCACCCGGAAGAGTATAGCAGTTTTTTGTGCGTTGCGTCCGGAATCGGAGTCGGATTCCCATAGGGAGACGCCTTGTTTTCGGGGAATCCCTGGGGTAGGATCAGAAACAAGGTCAGTCAGAAAGGGATTCCCTAAGATTTTCGGAATCTCCATCGAGTTTTTCCCTTGATCAGTCAACAATCCGCCAACCCGAACGAAGGGGCCATCAATGATCAAAGCCCAAGGATACGCCGCAAGAGCGGCAAAAAGTCGCCTCGAACCCTTTTCCTTCGAACGAAGGGATCCGGGGGCCAGGGATGTCGTCATCGAAATTCTGTATGCGGGAATTTGCCACTCGGATATTCATCAGGCCCGCGACGAGTGGGGCGGGGCCCGTTTCCCGATGGTTCCGGGTCATGAGATCGCCGGGAAGGTGATCGCGACGGGATCGGAGGTGACACGGTTCGCTGTCGGAGATCTGGCCGGAGTCGGGTGCATGGTCGATTCCTGCCGCGTCTGCCCTTCCTGCCGGGAAGGAGAGGAACAGTTTTGCGATTCCGGGCCGGTCTGGACCTACAATTCCGTTGAGAGAGACGGAAAGACTCCGACTTACGGAGGGTATTCGAACCTGATCGTCGTTTCGGAAGATTTCGTTCTACGCCTTCCGGGCAACCTGCCCCTCTCCCAGGTGGCGCCGCTCCTGTGCGCCGGGATCACGACCTATTCGCCGCTTCGCCGGTTCCATGTCCGGGAAGGGAGCGAGGTCGGGGTCGTCGGCCTGGGTGGGCTCGGACACATGGCGATCAAGCTCGCCAGGGCCATGGGGGCGCGCGTCACCGTATTCAGTACCTCTCCGGCAAAGGAAGAGGATGCCAAAAGACTCGGGGCCCACGACTTCGTCCTGACGAAAAAGGACGGATGGGGTGCCAAGGTGGCGAACCGCTTCGATCTGATGGTGGATGCCGTTTCCGCAGACCATGATCTCGCTCCCTATCTCGGGGCCCTTCGGAAGGATGGGGCGGCCGTTCTTCTTGGCGTCCCGGAGAAACCTCTGTCCATCCATTCCTTTCTTCTCATTTCACGCCGGAGGAATCTGACCGCCTCCCTCATTGGAGGAATCCGGGAAACGCAGGAAATGCTCGACTACTGCGGCCAGAATGGGATCGTGTCCGATATCGAGCTGATTCCCATCCAGAAGGTCAACGAGGCCTATGAACGGACCTTGGCCGGAGATGTTCGCTACCGCTTCGTGATCGATATGGCCACCTTGAAAAACGGATAGAAAGGAGCGTCACTGATGGGAGAATGGGTCGACCGCGGCTTTGCGTTTCGCGCAATGCCGGAAGGCAAAGGAAAGGTCCCGGGAATCGTCATTCTGATGGAAGCCTACGGAGTCAATGAGCATTTTCGCGGGCTGACCGAGCGGCTCTCCTCCTGGGGAATGGTGGCGGTCACCCCTGACCTCTACCATCGGCTTCCTCAGGAGAGGCGCGTGGTGTCCTATGAAGACAGGGAAACGGCCATGAACAACCTTTCCCGGATGAAGGATGCGGAGGCGCGAGAGGATATCGCCAGGGCCGTCCGGCTCCTCAAGGAGGATCCCCGGGTCGATGGGGGGCGGATTGCCGTGGTCGGATTCTGCATGGGAGGACGTCTCGCATTCCTGTCGTCGGAATGGCTGGGGAGGGAGATCCATTGTGCCGTCTGTTTTTATGGAGGGGGAATCGGGGCTCAGAAAGGGTATTTTCCGGGGCACACGGAGGTTCCGCTGGCCCATGTCGGGAAAATTGAGGCGAGCCTCCTCCTCCTTTATGGAGAAGCGGATTCCTTCATTCCCGCGGAAGAACGAAAGGCGGTCTCGGACAGTCTCCAGAAAGCCGGCAAAAAATTCCGGATTGTCACCTACCCCGGAGCCGGCCATGGATTTTTCTGCGAAGATCGCTCGGCCTATCACAAAGAGGCCGCGGAGGCTGCAGAAAAGGAGATGCGGTCATTTCTCGGGGGATGTCTGGGTCTCCCGGTGTCTTGATTCGTCAAAACGGCCGATAAGTTTTGAAAGGAATGGTCCTCTTTGCGGAGGGAGGCTCCGCATCAAGCTGAATCTCGGGAGGCTGGCTGTCGATGGCTGAAAACATTCTGTCTCAGGACGAGGTCAACGCCCTGCTCCGGGGAATTGTCGAAGGGGATATCGAGACCCAGAAGCCCGAAGTCCAGGAAGAGCCCGGCAAAAAGACGCGTGAATACAACCTGGCGAGTCAGGAGCGGGTCATTCGCGGTCGGATGCCCACCCTCGAGATCGTCAACGAGCGGTTTGCGCGCTTCTTTCAGGTGACTCTTTCCTCGACACTCCGGAAGGCCGTCGAATTTTCACCGGTGTCCACCGAGATGATCAAGTTCGGCGAGTTCATCAAGAAAGTGGCGCTTCCGTCGAACATCAACATCCTCCGTCTCGAACCCATGAAGCGGAATTTTCTCCTGATCATCGACGCCCGCATGGTCTATCTGCTGGTCGATCACCTTTTCGGTGGGGTGGGACGGGGACATGTCAAGGTCGAAGGACGGGACTTTTCTCCCATCGAGAACCGGATCACCCGCAACATCCTGAATCAGGCCATCGGAGACTTCGAAAAAGCCTGGGCGCCGGTCCATCATATCGGAGTCACCTATATCCGCTCCGAAATTAACCCCCAGTTTTCCGCGATCGTCTCCCCCACCGAAATGGTCATTTCCCTGACCTACCGACTCGATATCGACGGTCAGGGTCGGCCTGTGTATATCTGTATCCCCTATTCGACCATCGAACCGATCAAGGAAAAGCTGTACACGGGATTCCAGAGCGACCAGTACGAAGTCGACCACCGGTGGATCCTGCGTCTTCGCCAGCAGCTCGACTCCATTCCGGTGAAGCTCGTCGCCGAACTCGGACGATCCCAGGCCCGCCTCTCCGAAGTCATGGCCTGGAAGCCGGGGGATGTGATCTACCTCGACCAGTATATGGACGATCCCATCAACCTCACGATCGAAAAGGCCCTTCGATTCAGGGGGAGGCCAGGGGTCTACCGTTCAAGCCGTGCGGTGCGTATCGATGAGCGGGTCTTCCCTGATCTCACGGACGTGAAGAGGGGTGAGGACGAGGAGTCGCGAGGGTAGGGGCTTTTCCGGATGAATTGTTTTAACGGAAGTCTGAAGGAAATCGTTACTTTTTGAGATGATTTTCGAGCCAGCCCTTGAATTCTGTACGTGAATCGTACTTGCCGCTCGTCTCATTTCCTGTCGGTCACAATTCATTGGTCCGCAAGGAACGGAATAGGTGCAGTCCGTTCACCTCCTTTTGATATCCAAAATCTTGGAAGGAAAGGAAGCTTGGGTCCTGCCTTACGAGTGCCATAGTCGGGCGGCAGGTCAACTATCGGTGGTTGTCCTGAAAGTCCTTGGGAACTTTGGTGGCGATGGAGGGATTCGAACCCCCGACCGAGTGATTATGATTCACCTGCTCTGCCGACTGAGCTACATCGCCATTTGGAGGAAGAAGCGGAAAAACCGGATAAGTATAATATATCCGTCGGGATTGGGCAACGATTCGGTTCGCGAATTGGGGACAGGCTAGGCGTGGCCCTTCTGGATCCGGCATTCCCTCACAAGCCTGGCGTGTTCCTTCATGATGCACTTGTCCATGACGACAGCCATTCCGGCTATTTCAGCCATATTGTAGGCTTCTTCGCTCACGATCCCTTCCTGAATCCAGACCTTTGGCACAGCAGTCGCCACCGCCTCTCGAACAACATCGGGGACATCGGAAGCTTTTCTGAAAATCACGACCAGGTCCGGAGTGACCGGAAGGCTCTTCAGGTCGGGGTAGCAGGGAACGTGGGCGACTGAAGAAAGGTTGGGGTTGACGGGAAAGACCTCGTATCCGTGGTCCTTGAGGTAGCTTGAAACCGTCAGGCTCGGGCGGCCCAGCTTGTCGGAAATCCCCACGACGGCAATTGTTTTTGTGTCTAGGAGAATGGATTCGATCTCTTCGTTGTGCATTGGGCTTCCCTAGATGTCAGTTCCGGTATTATCTGTAAAAATGACCGTGGTATCATATCCCAAAACGACCGTTTTTGAAAGATCTGGAAAGGCTCAGGAATAGAGACCAGGAGGTGGGTGAGTGGATGAAATCAACATGCATGCCGAATCGGTTCCCCTATTGCGGCCTGGCGTGAAAGAAGTGATGGAAAGGTCGTGCCATGATCCCGTTCTGGCAACGGCCCGACACAGAAATGGGCTTCACGCCTCTGAGAGGCTTGAGAAAGCTCGTGAGCATGTGGCCGACTACCTGGGATGTGAATCCTCTGAGGTGGTCTTTGTCTCCTCGGGCTCGGAAGCGAATACATGGGCCCTTTCCGGGGTCCGATTCCCAGGTGGGGGGTCGGCAGATCATATTCTGATTTCACCCCTGGAGCATGTGTCCATCGTCAACGCGGCCCGTTTCCTTCAGGAACAGAGGGGGACAAAGGTGGCGTTTCTGTCGCTTGACGGGAATGGCCATGTCGACCTGGAGGCGCTGAAGAGTCGTTGGCCCGGAGGAAGGGTGATCGTTTCTGTTCAGCGCGTCAACCCGGAGACTGGGCATGTGCAGGCGATCGACGAGATCGGGAAATTCGTCCGGTCGCAGGGAGGGATTTTTCATACTGATTTTGTTGCGGCCGAAGGGTGGGAACTGCCGAATTTTGCGGGACGCCCCTTCGATCTGCTGACCCTCTCGTCCGCCTCTATCGGAGGTCCGTCCGGCATATCGGTCCTTTGCATCCGGCGCGGTGTCCGCATGGTCCCGTTGATTCATGGGGGGGCGCAGGAAGAGGGGCGGCGAGGGGGGACGCAGCCGGTTTTTCTTGCGGAAGGTCTGGCGGAGGCGGTCCGCCATGCAGTCCATCATGCTGTTCGGGAAAAAAAATGCCTGGAGGAACTTGACCGGCTTCTGGTCCAGAAGGTCCGTTCCGATTTTTCACGATTAACATTTGTCGGGGATAACAGTGTGCGCCGGCCGGGAATCATCAACCTTCTTCTTCCGGGCTTTGATGGCCAGGCCCTGCTGTCCCTCATGGACCGGGACCGGGTGATCGTTGGAACGGGATCCAGCTGTTCCTCCCAGTCTCTTAAAGTGTCTCATGTTCTAACTGCCTTGGGGTTTTCTTCTCGTGAAGGGCAGGGATCCGTCGTCGTTTCACTTGGTTGGTGGAATCAGCCTTCGGATGTCGAGCCATGGGCCCATTCCCTTTCAAAGGCAGTCAGGGCTCTGGCCGGTCTGGGAGGATCATCCGGAACGGTCTTCAAGGGGTAAGAAGGAGTGTCCATGGGAGCTATCGCGATCATCGGAGGAACCGGATTCATCGGTCGATATCTTTTATCAGCAATCGAAAAGGAAGGGAAGAAAGAATTACGGGTCCTCTCCCGGAATCCATCCAAAGAGAGTGTTGCCGGGATTTCCTGGAGAAAATTCGATGTCGCAAGGCCGGAGTCTTTCGAAAGTGCGCTGGAGAATTGTGACCTCGTTTATTATCTTCCGGGAATTTTGGCGGAGACCCGGGACCAGAAATACGAGGACATCCATTACAGGGGAGTGGTCGAATCCCTCAGGATCCTTGCCCGTAATCCTCCATCCCGCTTCATCCACGTCAGCGCCATCGGAGCGGCGATCAATGCTCCGAGTGCCTACCACAGAACCAAGAAAAAGGCGGAGGAGGCCGTTGCCTCCTCCGGAATTCCTTTTACGATCGTGCGACCTTCCCTCGTTTTCGGGGATGGGGACAAGTCGATCAACCAGTTCATCACCTTTGGCCGCACCCTTCACGTTCTGCCCATGATTGGGCCCGGAACGGCCAGGATTCAGCCCGTTTTCGCAGGGGATCTCGCCTCCATTCTCGCCCGCATTCCGGACCGACCAGAGATGGCAGGAAAGATCCTCGAAGTGGCAGGACCACGCATTTATACCTATCGGGAAATGATGGAGTCCATCCGAAAAAGTCTTCACCTGAAAGCGCCTATCCTTGCGGCTCCGGTGGCCGCGATGATGGCCTCTGGTGTGATCCAGAAACTGCTTCTTCCCAAGCCGTTTCTGACTCCCGATGTCATTCGGATGGCGCTTTCCGACAATGTCGCACAACGCAATTCGGCCGTAACGGATTTTGGAATGAACCTCATTTCGCTCGAGTCCTGGCTGGAATCGAAGGGGATCTGATGGGGTTGCTTCCTGTCGGCTTTGTATCCCATGGTGCGCCTCTCTCTCTCGAAGACACGGAATGGCGCGAGAGTCTCGGCCTGTGGGGAAAATCGATCGGACAAGTGAAGGCGATCCTTGTCCTTTCGGCCCATTGGGTCACGTCGCATCCCATGATCGGTCCCCTTGATCCCGTTCCCCTCATCTATGATTTCTGGGGCTTTCCTGAGCGTTTCTATCAATTGACCTACCCCTCTCCCGTTTCCCCGGAGCTTGGGAGAAGACTCGCTTCCATGCCAGGCTTAGAAGATCTGCGTCCAATCCCCTCCCGGGGTCTCGATCATGGGATGTGGGTTCCTCTTGCGGGACTGTTTCCCGAGGGGAAAATTCCCGTATTGGGTCTTTCTCTTCCTGGGTTCTCTCCGGAAAAACTGTACGCGTTGGGAAAAAGCCTCGCTCCGTTACGGGAGGAGGGGATCCTTTTTCTCGCCAGTGGTGGCATGACTCACAATCTCGGTGAATTGGATCCGAATCTCCATGCTCCCCCCAGACCCTGGGCTCTCTCCTTCGACCAATGGGTGGCGGAGGCTCTCTCAAAGAGTGATATTTCTTCACTTCTTGATTTTGAAACGCGCGCCCCCCATCCCCGAAAGTCCCACCCGACCCTCGAGCACTTTGCCCCGCTGTTCGTTGCTCTGGGAGCGGCGGAAGGGTATTCCCGGGTGACATTTCCCGTGACGGGATTTCGTTGGGGAAGCTTGTCTCTTCGATCGGTCCAGTTCGATGGCTGAGATCCTTAACTTGAAGCGGGACAGAAAAATCGGATAGAATGAGCCATCCTGACCTCGTCTGGATGAAGCGAATCAGTCTGAAAATAAGGACGGAAAGGGAAAAACATGAGCGAATCAAAGAGCATCTCGATCCGCGCCTACCTCAAGCCCTCATGCGGGTGGAGTCGAGGAGTGCGTGCGGTTTTTGCGAAATACAACCTCCCATTCGAGGATATCAATATCATTGCGAGCGTCGAAGCCTACAGCGAAATGGTCAGAAAGTCCGGACAGCGTCTCTCCCCTTGCGTTGAGATCGATGGATCCATGCTGGCCGATGTGAGTGGCGAGGAGGTTGAGGCCTATCTCCTGTCCAAGGGGATGGTCAAGCCGGTGGCCTCCAGCGACAATACCCCTCTTGATAGGGGGTGTCATGACGGGGAGCCGGTCGAGATGGGGTCGTGGAAGGGGAACGGGGGAGCTTAAAAGTTCATCCCCGGGAATCATTCATAATTTTGAAAGGTTTGCATGATGAGCGAGGTAAAGGTAGTGCCGGTTGTTGGAGTCGAAGGTGTATCCGGATCCCGGGTGGCTTGGTGGCAGGTTTTGACGGCCGTCAGTTTTTTGCTGTGGATCCCCGTGACTCTCTATCTTCTTCTCTTCGCCCCGTTGCCGATGGTTCATGACATGGTCCATCCGGTTCGCCATGCCTTCAGCTTTGTGATGTGCCACTAATCGTCAATCATTCCAGTAAAACGGTGGAAATCTAATAGATTTCCACCGTTTTATCCTTGCTATCGCGCTCGTAGCTCAGTCGGATAGAGCAACAGCCTTCTAAGCTGTGGGTCGCTGGTTCGATTCCAGCCGGGCGCACCATATGTCTAAACTTGTGAAAAGCGTCTCTAGGATTTTTTCCCAGCCTTCATGGCCGCCGGAACCTCCACCAGCCGTCCCGTTTTGACGTCATAATAGAATCCGTATATCGGAATCCGTGCGGGCACGAGGGGTGAACGTCTGATTCTTTCCACATCTTCCAGCACGGACTTTTCCAGGTTCTTGAAGGTCAGAAAGTTCAGGTAGTCCGCTTCCTGTGATCCCGGACCCTTTCCGTGGTCTTCCCATCCTTTCGGCCCTATGCTTGCGGTATCTAGGCTTTTCGAGAGGAGATTTCTCATAACATCATCATCGAAGAGCATCATGCCGCAATCCGAATGATGGATGACGAACCACTCCTTCGTTCCGAGCAGCTTGTAGGAGATGACGAGGCTGCGAATGGCATCGTCACTGGCCCTACCTCCGGCATTTCTGATGACATGGGCATCGCCCTCCGAAAGACCCGCCATCTTGGCCGGATCGATCCGGGCGTCCATGCACGTCAGAATGGCGAATTGTCGACCAGGAGGGAGGGGAAGTTCTCCCTTCTTGCCAAAATCTGAGGAATAGGCCTTGTTCGCTGAAAGAACGTCATCGAGAACCTTGCTCATGGATCCTCCCGCAATTGAAGGTGGCAATCTTCAAAATCACCGCGTCCTCATTCCGTGCATGAAAGCCTTTCCATGGTACCACTAATCCAGAAGGAGTCCATGGTCAGACCTATGCTTCAGAGGGAAATCCTTTGCGAAAGGAGAGGCCAGTCGAGATCGAGACAGTGGACCCGAATCGGTCCCGTCGCATTGACCGCGAGGGAGATGGTCCGGCACACATGGACCCCGGTTGTGGAGAGATAGGGCTCCGAAATATGGACATGACCAAAATGGCCCATGGCATGCCGGAAATAGGCCCGATGGGACCAGTTGGCACGAGAAGTATCCATAAGGGGACGAAACCGGTGGTCGACCCCTCCGAAGGAGAGGCGGTCCATATTGACCCCGACCTGTTGGCCTTTGTCGTCGAGGATGAAATAGCGAACAACACACGGATAGTCGGAGAAGAGGCCGTCCAGGGTCATTTTTTGCCGCTTGTCCGGAGTCGAATCGACAAGGGAATAAAATCGTTCGAGTATTTTTGAAAATGCGAGGGAGTCTTTTTGGGGGGGATCGGCATTTTGGATGTCTTCGAGAAGCCGTTCGAATTGAAATCCGGTGGCAATGTCCGGGTGAATTTCCGGTCGTCCGAAATGAAATCCTTGCACGAAATCGGTCTCGGTTTCCAGCGCGATCCGCCCTTCTTCCGGACTTTCTATCCCCTCGATCAGGCAAAGCGAGCCTGAGGCGCGAACAAGAGAAACCATTTCTGGCATGAGTCTGCGCACATCCATGCTTTTGGATGCATGCAGGATCATGCTGCGGTCAATTTTTACGATTTCAGGCTTGATCGACCAGATCCGGTCGAAGTTGGAATGTCCCGACCCGAAGTCATCGATCGCGATCAGTGTTCCGCAATCCCGATAATAAGCCGCTGCTTCCGTCAACAAGGACTTTTCATCAATTGCGGACTCGAGGATTTCGACGACCAGTTTTTGGGGATCGACTCCGGTCCATTCGAGAATTTCTTGGAAAAATCGACCGAATTTTCGGCCTGAAGTGGCCGCTTTGGGGTCTACGTTCAAAAATAGCCAAAGAGGGTCGGGAAAAATGCGGCTGAAGTTGAGAAGATGGATCGTTCGAAGGAGACGATCAAGGAAGACGGTCTCCTCAAGCGTTGTTGCAGAAGGGAATATGTCACGGGGGAGAAGGGGGGTTCCCTGGTGATTCACGCCACGTGCCAGGGCTTCGACGCCGACTATTCTTCTTTGTGCAACCGCGAAGACGGGCTGGAAGACTGTTTCAAGGGTCATCCCCTTCCAAATGGCCTTCGAGCGCCCCTCATCAGACCGGATCGAAGCGATGATCCGATGCGTCATTTCGCTTTGTTTCAAGGTCGTCCCTGTTCTCCAGAAATTAAAATGACTCGAATTTATTTTGCATCAATCCTGGCTGGATGTCGATTGACTACGATTTGAGTGCGAACTATAGTTAAGACGTCAGCTTCAGGATAGAGAAAGCGTTACTCTTACGAATTCTCTGGATATGGTGTCTTGAAAGATCGAGGAAAGGAGTTAGAGATGGGTAATGAGAAAAATCTTCGCATACTTTTTGTGCAACCCACCCTGATGCGGTTGTCAGGAACACCTGTCCAGTCAAAGAAAAGACTGATCATGACGATGGTTACCGCCTACCTGGCAGGACTCACCCCCGAGTCCGACCATGTCACGGTGATCGACGACAAGGTCCAGAAAATCCCGTTCGATGGTGACTTCGATCTGGTGGCCATCACGACGACAACAGGGTCGGCTCAGAGAGCCTATGAAATATCAAAGAAGTTCCGGGAGAGAAAAATTCCTGTGGTCATGGGCGGGTTTCATGCCACGCTTCATCCTGCCGATACGCTTGTTCATGCAGACAGCGTGGTGGTAGGGGAAGCGGAGCATGTGTGGCAGCCCCTTCTCGATGATCTAAGGGCCGGGAAAATGAAATCGATCTACAAAGGCGATCAGCCCTGCGACATGAAATCCCTTCCACGTCCCCGTTATGAATTGCTCGATCTGTCGCGATACCGGATTCATATGATGCCGATTCAGGCGACCCGCGGATGCAATTATCACTGTGATTTTTGCGAGGTTCCAGTCGTTTACGATGGGGCCTACCGGATGCGCCCTATCGAAAATATCGTCGAGGAGATTGCGACCCAGAAGCGGATCATGGGGATCAACCAGTTCCAGTTCATTGACGATCAGCTGACGGGGAAACACACCTTTGCCAGAGAACTGTTCAAGGCTTTGAAGCCGCTGGGGATCAAATGGAGCTGTCTCTGGACCCTGAACACGAACCATGACGAAGAGCTTCTGGATTTGGCCATCGATGCCGGGTGCATCCATGTCAACATCGGAATGGAGAGCATCAATCAGGAAAATCTCAACGCCATCCATAAAAAACAGAATCATGTGAAGGATTACATCGATCTTTTGAAGGCCATGGAACGGAGAGGGCTTTTTTACTCCCTGAATCTGATGTTTGGTCTCGATCATGATACGAAGGATGTTTTCCCGGCGACACTGGAGTTTCTGGAGAAAGTCCGGGCGCCTCTCGCCTTTTTCAGTATCGTCTCTCCGAGAGAGGGAACGCCACTCCGGGAACGGCTCAATCTGGAAAATAGAGTCGTCGACCCGACCGCCGATCAATATTCATCGGGCCATGTCTGTATGTTCATCCCTAAAAACATGACCAAGGAAGACGTCGAAACCGGGATTGACTGGGTCCAGAGGTCTTTTTATTCTCCGCGCTCAATCATGAAGCGGCTCATATTTCCCAAGAGTCCCTATACCTTCCATCGGGACGGCCTGCCTTCGAATCTTTTCTTTAATTATGTGTCCCGGAAAGGGATCGATACGGTC
>DAIBSV010000410.1 GCA_027415455.1 Nitrospirota bacterium
TTCGAATGGCAAAAGGTAAAGTCAAGTGGTTCAACGCCAACAAGGGTTACGGGTTCATCTCCCAGGAAAATGGCGAAGACATCTTCGTTCACTATTCCGCTATCCAGACCCAGGGTTTCAAGACCCTCGACGAAGGACAGGCTGTTGAGTTCGAGATCACCCAGGGCCCCAAGGGACCGCAGGCAGCCAACGTCACCAAGGACTAGCCTGTAGGGGAGTGTAAGACTGATGTTCCTGCGGCGACTTTTATCATCGAGGTAAAGACAGTACCTTAAGGTTGAAAAGCACGGCTAGGATCAAAAGTCATTATACATACTCTTTTGATACGATAATTCGAGGAGAGCCCCGAAAGGGGTTCTCCTTTTTTTACGGCACGATCTTCTTCGGCGACCGCCGACCCATCGGGAGGAATCCATGACGCACGGAAGAGCTTCTTCTGCCGCAGGATTCACGCTCCTCGAGATCATGGTGGTCCTTTTCATCGTCTCTCTCGTGGCGCTTCTCATCGCCCCGAAGCTCTCCTTCCGAAAGTCCGACGGCCTCGCGCACTCGACACGATTGATCGTGCGGGAGATTCGGGATCTCCAGTGGAAAGCCATTTCGACCCAAAGAATGGTCCGTCTCGAATACGATCTGGACCGGGGGCGGATTTCCGCGAGCGAACTGGCCCCCTCCGGAAATCTGATCGCGCTTTCGGGGCCGGAGGATCGCCCCTTCCGCCTCCCGAAGGGGGTTCGCCTCTCCCGGATCGCGGTCCTGCATGAGGGAAAAGTGCGGGACGGAAAAACCTTCACCCAGTTCTTTCCGAGCGGAGCGGTCGAATCCACGACGATTTCCCTGAGAGACAGCCTCGACCGGCGCATGACCGTCGTGATCCGGCCCATTACGGGACGGATCCGGATCTATAAAGGAGACTACCAGGAAAAGACAGTCCCTTCATTTTATGGGCCCCCAAGCGGAGAGATCCCCTCTTTGGACAGCGCCGATGACCAGTAGGAGTCGCCGGCCGGGAAGATCGGAGGGAGGGTTCACCCTGATCGAGGTCATGGTCGCCCTTTTTATTTTCTCCGTGGCGGTCCTGACACTTCTCGCCGCGCGCTCCCAGACGGTCAGAACGAACGACGAAGTGCAGCTGCGGCTCAGGATGGTCGATCTCGCGAACATGAAGCTGGCCGAAATCGTGGCCCGGGGCTTCGTTCCGCCCGGCACTCTGAAGGGACGGTTCAAGGCCCCTTACCGGGATTATCGGTGGGTCGAGGAGGTCTCTCCCTCTCCCGTCCCCATCGTCAGGCAAGTCCGGCTGACGGTGACCCACGGAAAAAATGCCGAA
>DAIBSV010000411.1 GCA_027415455.1 Nitrospirota bacterium
ACGTGGGGCTTCTGACGCTCCGCGCCACGACGGCCCACGGGACGCACCATATCGCGGGCTCCATCTTCCAGAAGAAGGATTTCCGGATCGTCTCCCTCGACAATCTTCCGGTGGAGGTCGTTCCGGATCCGATCATGCTCTTTCTCACGAATCAGGATCAGCCCGGAGTGGTGGGTCTGGTCGGAAGCCTTCTGGGGTCCCACGGGGTCAACATCGCCCGGATGCAGTTCGGACGCGACTTCCCGGGCGGAAAGGCCATCTCCCTGATCGGACTCGACACCGAACCGACCCAGGCCGTGCTCGATGAAATTCGAAAGAATCCGAAAATCATCGCGCTCAAGCTGCTGCGCCTTCCCTCCCTTTCCAAATAGCAGGTTTTTGACATCCATGGTCAATCGCAAAAAGGGGGCGGAGAAAATCGACCGCCCCCCTACAAAAACCACGCCGACCGGTGTCTCTCCCGTTTTTTCCCGGACGGCCCGCTTCCGGAGAGAGACGACCCGGCAACTCCTCGACCATTTTTTTCTCTGGGGCTACCGGGAGATCATCCTACCCTCCTTTGAATACCTCGACGCCATCTCGCCCGGTCTCCCTCCCGCACTCCTGACGAAGCTCTACCTCATGCAGGACCGCGGATCAGGCCAGGTTCTCGTTCTCCGGCCCGATGCCACGGCCCAGATCGCACGTCTGACGACCCAGTCCTTCAGGGACCGTCAGCTTCCTTTGCGATTTTGCTACAGCACCTCCGTCTTCCGGGACGAGAACCACCAGGCCTCCATCGACCGGGAGCTTCACCAGACCGGGCTCGAACTCATCGGGGATCCCTCGGTCGTGTCCGACGGGGAGATCCTCGACCTCTGCCTTTCCGGTGCGGAGATCTTTCCCCTCAGGGACTCCCTTCTCCTGCTGTCCCATGCCGGGCTGCAGGAGGCCTTTCTCAGGGAAATCTCCGAGGATTCCGACCGGTCGAAGGAGATCCGCGCGGCCTTTCACTCCCGAAATCCCGATCGGTTGAGAGCCCTGCTCCCGTCTCAAGGAAAGACATTCCTTCGGAAAATGGCCGACGCCCTTGCCGGAGGAGTCTTCGGGGTCGAGGAATTCCGTTCCATCCTGGCCAAACTTCGCCCTGACGGACCCCCGCGATTACAGGAGGAAATGGAAGGATTCCTCGGGTTGCTGGCCGCCGCCTCCGCCTCGCCCCATGCCTCCTCCGTCCGGGTGGACTTCGCTCTTCCGCCCTCCAGCCCCTATTACACGGGAATGTTCTTCCAGCTCTTTGCCCCGGACTCCTCCACCCATCTGGCCTCGGGCGGGCGATACGACCGTCTGG
>DAIBSV010000412.1 GCA_027415455.1 Nitrospirota bacterium
GTCTGGGCGGGGGTGAGACTCGAGGGAGTCCCACCTCCCAGATGAAGCTGGACCACCCTTCTGTTCCGGTCGAGCAGGGGCGCAACCACTCCCATTTCCCGGGCCAGAAAATCGTTGTATTCCTCTGCCTTGGCCTTGTCACGGGTAATGATCGTGCTACAGCCGCAAAAGTAGCAGAGGGACTCGCAAAAGGGAATGTGGAAATAAAGGGAAAGGTCCCGGGGCGTCTTTGAGGCGTTGGATCGGGCCATCTCCTCCCGGGCCTCCTTCTCGCCGAACTCCTCCGTCCAGACGGGGGCGGTGGGGTAGCTGGTGTAGCGGGGGCCGGGTCGGTCGTATTTCTTGAGAAGGGCAACATCCACTGTGTTCATCATGGGTAAGACTGACTCCTACTATGCGGGTCTAGGCGGAACCGTTCTGGACGATTTTCACGAGATGGCGGGCCATCTCGACCGGTGTTTCAGGAAGGATCCCGTGACCCAGATTGAAAATGAAGCCGGGACGGCCTCCGACACCGGCCAGAATTCTTTTCACTTCGGACTCGAGCGCATCCCGGGTCGTCAGGAGGACCACCGGATCGAGGTTTCCCTGGAGTGCCTTGTCATTCGACACCCGAGGAATCGCCCGCTCAAGGGGAAGACGCCAGTCGATGGATAAAACATCGGTCCCGGCCTTGTTCATCTCGTCGAGGAGGGCACAGGTCCCGTTCACATAGAGAATCGACGGGATTCCATGGCGGGAGAGGGCCCGGACCACCTCCTGGGTATAAGGAAGGGCAAACTCACGGTAGTGCTCCGCGCAAAGGGAGCCGGCCCAGGTATCGAAGAGCTGGTAGGCGTGGATCCCGGCCTCGATCTGCATCTCGAGGTAATCGATCACGGTCCGGGTCACCTTCTCCATCAGGGCCCGATATCCGCGGGGATTCCCGAAGATCAGCCGCTTGACGCGCGTGAACTCCTTGGAGGTCTCTCCCTCGACCATGTAGGTGGCCAGCGTAAAAGGAGATCCCGAAAAGCCCAGGAGCGGGACGCGGCCTGCCAGCCTCTGGTTTATGAGACGGACCGCATCGGCCACGAATCCGGTTGCCTTCCGGGCCTCCGGCACCACCAGTCGCTCGATGTCGGAATCGGTCCGGACAGGATTGGAGAAGCGCGGTCCCTTGTGTTCGGTGAACTCGAGATCGAGGCCCATCGCCTCGACCGGAATCAGAATGTCCGAGAACAGGATGGCCGCATCGAGCCCCAACAGGTCGATGGGAAGAAGCGTGGCCTGCGCGGCAAGCTCCGGGGTTTTGCACAGCCCCAGGAATGTTGTCTTCTTCCGG
>DAIBSV010000413.1 GCA_027415455.1 Nitrospirota bacterium
CGTCCAGGTCGTGCTGGCCCAGAACAGACCGGAGTGTCGTCTGGGAAAGCTGGTTGATGGCCAGAAGGTAATCCTCCACCGCGATCACCGCCAACTTTGGATCGATCACCCGAAAGTAAACGACCGCGCTGACCTTCACGGAGACGTTGTCCTTTGAAATCACGTCCTGGCTTGGAACGTCCATGACCACGGTCCGAAGCCCCACTTTGACCATCTGCTGGACAAGAGGAAGAAGCAGGACGAGACCCGGCCCCTTCACCTTCCAGAAGCGGCCGAGGACAAAGACGACGCCCCGGTCATATTCCCGAAGAATCCGGACGGAACGGCTGAGCAGGTAAGCGGCCACGACCAAGCCGAGTATGGTCGGAAGAAATGTGATCATGGGACCTCCTTTTGAACGGGCCTGACCCTCAGAACGAGGCCCGCGATTCCCTCGACGGTGACCGGTTCTCCTTCTCCGACGGGAACGGGAGAGGTGGCCCACCAGATTTCGCTGTGCAGGCGGATCCGGCCCTTTTTCTGGAAGCTGTCGAGGGCGATGCCCGTTTCGCCCCTCAATCCCTCGTACCCCGTCAGGACAGGGCGGAGGCGCGCCTTCAGACCGAGTCGGACGACCCCCAGGAAAAAGGCGGAAATCAGAAGGGTAAAGGCGAAAATGATGGCCATGGGATGCCCGCCTGGAGGAGCTTCTGTCCCAGCCGGCCCCCTGAAAAAGAAAAGGGAGCCCAGGAAAAAGGACAGAATGCCCGCTACGGCCAATCCCCCGAAGGCCCCGATGACCACTTCCGCGATCATGAGGGATATCCCGAGAACGAGCAGAATCAGTCCTGTCAGGCTCACGGGAAGGAGTGTAAAGGCGTAAAAGGCCAGGACAAGGGAGAGAAGGCCTGTGATCCCTGGAAGCACAAACCCAGGATGGGAGAATTCGAAAGCCAGCCCGACGATTCCCAGGAGGAAAAGGAGGTAGGCCATCTCAGGCCTGGACAGGATCTCGAGAAGCTGGTCCTTCCATTCCGGATGAATTATGCGGATGGTGGCGGGATCGGTCCGGAGGAGGGTCTTGTGGCCGTGAAACATGAAGGAACGACCATCGAGGCTCTTCAGAAGAGACGGAAGGTCCGGAGCGATCAGGTCGATGACCCCCTCCTTCAGAGCTTCATGAGCCGAAAGGTTGGCGGCCGATTCGACGGCTCTGGCCCCCCAGTCGGCGTTGCGTCCGTTCAATTCCGCG
The DNA here is from genome assembly GCA_027415455.1 of Nitrospirota bacterium. The sequence continues at coordinate 1,232 of DAIBSV010000413.1, forward strand.
AGACTTCGGATATAAGACACGGCATCGTTCACGACCTTGCGCTCTTCCGTGTCGGTGCTTGACGAAGGCTGAGCCTTTTCGT
>DAIBSV010000414.1 GCA_027415455.1 Nitrospirota bacterium
GTTCACATCCATCGACATCTCCTCCTTTTTGAATGCCAAACCCTCTTCCCGATCCCCGAAGAGGCCCCTCCCCCGCCAGGCGATTCTGGCCACAGAGGCTGATGGGGGGTTAAAAAGGCGTATCTGATACTTTGGGATTAAGACTCGACCATTATGGCAAAGCCGATTTCAAAAAACAAGGCTTCCTGTCATCCCCCGTTCCAGACATTTACTGGACGCCAGAACCGGGGGAATCAAGGAATAGAATCAGGCCTTGGCAGCCGACCGATGTTCCCGACCCTCACCTTCCTCGGCAATGGCTTCCTTGCGGGACAGGCGGATTTTTCCCTGACGGTCGACTTCAAGGACCTTGACGACGATCTCGTCTCCTTCGTTGACGACATCGGTGACCTTTTCCACTCTCCGTGGCTCCAGCTGGGAAACATGACACAAGCCGGTCGTTCCCGGCATGATCTCAACAAATGCCCCATAATCGGCGATCGTCTTGACCTTTCCGAGGTAGATCTTCCCGACCTCCGCCTCCGCGACGATCTGGTTGATCATTTCGATGGCCTTTCGAGCGGCTTCCTCGTCGGCGGACGCGACGCGAATCAGACCTGAATCCTCGATGTCGATCTTGACTCCGGTTTTTTCTGTGATGCTCCGGATCATTTTGCCTCCAGGGCCGATCACCTCCCGAATCTTGTCCTGCTTCACCTGAATCGTCAGGATCCGGGGCGCATAAGGAGACATCGTCGCTCGAACGGACGGCATCGAAGCCTTCATTTTGCCCATGATATGCATTCGGCCTTCACGAGCCTGATCGAGCGCTTTTTTCATGATCTCCAGGGTGATTCCCTTGATCTTGATATCCATCTGGACCGCAGTCACCCCGGAATCTGTGCCCGTCACCTTGAAATCCATATCTCCCAGATGATCCTCTATTCCCAGAATATCAGAGAGAATGGCCACCCGGTCGCCTTCCTTGATGAGTCCCATCGCGATCCCCGCCACGGGAGCCTTGATCGGGATTCCGGCATCCATCATCGCCAGGGTTCCGCCACATACCGTTGCCATGGACGTGGACCCATTGGATTCAAGAATGTCTGAGACAAGGCGGATGGAATAGGGAAAAGCTTCCTTCGAGGGAAGAATGGGCAACAGAGCCCGTTCGGCAAGATTTCCATGACCAATCTCGCGTCTTCCGGGACCCCGCATCGGCTTGACCTCACCCACCGAGAAGGCGGGAAAGTTGTAATGCAGCATAAACCGCTTGGTCGATTCCCCTTCCAACGCGTCAATCCTTTGCTCGTCATCGGATGTTCCGAGAG
>DAIBSV010000415.1 GCA_027415455.1 Nitrospirota bacterium
GCCCTGTCCATCCCGGTCTTCGTCCTGGCCATGGTCCAGGTCCCGGTCTCGAGGGCATGGCCGGGGATCCTGACCCCACGGATCCTCCAGATCCTGGAATTTCTTCTGTCGTCCCCGGTGGTCCTATGGTGCGGGGCCCCGATTTTTCTTCGGGGAGCGAAATCGGTGCGGAACCGCAGCCTCAACATGTTTTCCCTGATCGCCCTCGGCGTTGGGGTCGCATGGGGGTACAGCCTCGCGGCCCTGCTCCTTCCGGGACTTTTTCCGCCCTCGATCCGCCAAAGCGACGGAACGGTTCCCGTCTACTTCGAGGCCTCGGCCGTGATCACGACCCTGGTCCTGCTGGGACAGGTCCTGGAGCTGCGCGCCCGAAGCCGGACGGGGTCGGCGATCCGGAGTCTTCTGGACCTCTCCCCCCGGACCGCCCGGCGGGTAGAGCCCGGCGGCGACGAAACGGACATCCCCCTGGAACGGGTCCGTTCCGGGGATGTCCTGCGCGTTCGACCGGGAGAGAAGGTTCCCGTCGACGGAATCTTTCTCGATGGCGCGAGCTTTCTCGACGAGTCCATGATGACCGGAGAATCGGTCCCGGTCGGGAAGCATCCGGGATCCCGGGTCGTCGGGGCCACGGTGAACGGAACGGGAACCTTTCTGATGCGGGCGGAACAGGTCGGCGCGGACACCCTTCTCGCCCGGATCGTCCGGATGGTGATCTTGGCCCAGCGGAGCCGGGCCCCGATCCAGCGGCTGGCGGACGTGGCCTCCTCCTATTTCGTTCCCGGGGTCATTCTCGTCTCCATCGCGGATCGGGTCCGCGCTCTTTCCCGGGAATACGACGACCGGGAGATGGTCCTCGAATTCCGGCATCCTTCCTGGGATGCCTTCGATTTTGACCGATTCTCATTCCGGGGGGCCGTCGTCTCTCCGGATTCCCCCGATTCCTCCGGAGCCGTGTCGGCCCGGAACGGTCTGGTCTATCTCCGGTTCCACGGACGGAACGCCTGGTATTCGGGAACCTATACCGGGGAGGATCTTTCCTCGGTCCTTCGCAAGGCGCAGGCCCTCTCTCCCCGGAAGATCCACGCCTTCTTCAACAACGACCACGGGATGCTCGAAAACGCCCGGACCTTTCGCCGGCTCGCCGGGGAGATCCTTGACGGCGTCGGACAAGGCCCTTGATAAGGGGTGGAGAAATACTCCGTCCTGTCGGGATCCTTTTTCCCTTCCGTTGGACCCCCCGCCTGGAGGATCGTCGGGCCCTCTTCCGGAATTGACTGGACTTTCGGTCACAACTTCGACCGGTTGAGC
>DAIBSV010000416.1 GCA_027415455.1 Nitrospirota bacterium
CATATTCTCAAAAAACTCGGGGTAGGCAAGGGGGACCGGGTCACGATCTTTCTCCCGCCGACACCGGGCCAGGTCATCGCCATGCTGGCCTGCGCCCGCCTGGGAGCCATTCATTCCGTCGTTTTCTCGGGATTTTCCCAGGCCGCCCTCCGGAGCCGGCTTGAGGACTTCGAACCCAAGGTCCTCGTGACCGCCGACTGTGCCTATCGGCGGGGTAAGCGCATTCCCCTTCTCGAAACGGCCCGCGCCGCCCGGAAGGGTCTGACATCGGTCGAGGCGACCGTCGTCGTCCCGCGGGAAGGCCCCCCCGAATCCTTGGAGCCTGGGGAACGATCCCTCACGGACCTTCAGACAGAGGTCCGCTTTGCCGGTCCCCTTCCTTCCGTTCCCGTCACCTGCGATGACCCGCTCTTCGTCCTCTATACCTCGGGAACGACGGGCAAGCCAAAGGGAGTCGTTCATGTGCAACTGGGATACATGCTGGGCACCTACGCCACGGCCCGGACCATCTTCGACCTTCGGGATTCGGACGTCTATTTCTGCGTGGCGGATCCGGGCTGGATCACGGGTCACTCCTACATCGTCTACGGCCCCCTCCTGAACCGGGCCACCGTCCTCCTGTCGGAAGGGACCCCGGAATATCCCGATGCGGGACGCCACTGGTCGCTGATCGAGCGCCATCGGGTTTCCGTCTACTACTCCACACCGACCACCATCCGTCTCCAGATGCGCTTTGGAGACTCCTGGCCCGCCGGCCGCGACCTTTCCTCACTCCGGATCCTCGGATCGGTCGGGGAACCCCTGAACCCCGAGGCCTGGCACTGGCTCCACCGCGTCACGGGCGGAAAGCTTCCCATCATGGACACCTGGTGGCAAACGGAAACGGGCATGATCATGGTCACCCCCCTTCCCTCGACCCCGGAAAAGCCGGGATCCGCGGGACGCCCCTTTCCCGGGGTCGTGGCCGACGTCGTCGACTCCAGCGGACACACTCTTCCCTCCGGGGAAACGGGAACGGTCGTCATCCGGACCCCCTGGCCCTCCATGTTCCGGACCGTATTTCGCGACCCGGAGCGTTACCGGAAATACTGGACGGAGATTCCCGGAGCCTTTTTTTCCGGGGATTCGGCCCGGCGCGACGAGGATGGTTTTTTCTTTTTTCTGGGCCGCGTGGACGACGTGATCAAAGTGGCCGGCCATCGCCTGGGAACAGCCGAGATCGAAAGCGCCCTGATCACTCACCCCAAGGTGGCCGAAGCCGCAGCCATCGGAAAGCCTGACGAGCTCCGGGGAGAAATCATCAAGGTT
>DAIBSV010000417.1 GCA_027415455.1 Nitrospirota bacterium
ACTTCCAACAAGCCGTCTGTTTTTTGGGAGGTATTCCCGAGATTCCACGACGAGTCCCGATCGTCACTCCTGCCGTGACCCAGGGAAGCAAGAGCCTTGTTCCTTTGCCGGTTCAAGAAAACTGGATCCCCGTTCGGGACTATCTGACCCGGGTCCGGAAGATCTCTGGGGCGTTGGTCAATTCCTTGCACCAGAGAGGGGTCCTTTATGCCGACAAATTCAAGAATGCCGTGTTCCTCTCCCAAACCGGGAAAGGGGCCGAGCTTCGAGGAACGGGGGTGATCCCATTTCATGGCTACCGGGGAGAAAAGGCCCCTTTCAGGATTTCCGGAATAGGGGCGGAAATTGCGTTTGTCGAGTCGGCGATCGACGCCATGAGCCTCCGGGATCTAGAATTTCCCGGGGACATTCTTTCTTTCGGAGGGTGCGCCAAAGGGCTGATACAGACCTATGGACGCGAAGCAAGGGAAAAAGGAGTGACAATTTGGGGGGCGTTCGACAACGACCGGGCGGGGGAGTCGTTCTTTGAAGCCCTCAAGGAGGCGGTTCCCGAGGCGAAGCGGATTTTGCCCATGGGAGGGAAGGATTGGAACGAGGAGCTCCTGAAGGGTGCCTGATCTTCTTTTCCGTAGGAGAAGCTTCTTAAGAGAAAGAACTGCGGATTTTATGAATTCCTTGTCTCTTTATACGATATAATAAGTACTTAAAGGAAGGAGGTGAAAGACATGAACTCAGACAGACAATCAACCCGGGAGATTCACGAGGGTCTCTTTCTCAAAGCTTCCTGCGAATATGCACGACAACGAGAAGAAGCCGGAGTTTCTTTGGAACAGTACCCGTTCTTTTTAGACGAAGAGGGCATGGCTCGTCTTCCGGAAGACGTAAAAGAAAAAGCTCTGGCGTGGCTTTCGAAAAACAAAAGATAAAATCCATTCCATAATCCGCAAGACAAAATTCTAAAAAGCCTCAAGAAAAATCCCAAACGAAAAATCCAAATCAAAACTGAACTGAACTAAGCCAGCATACGCCCTGTCTAGCGACAGGTCGTACCGTCGGTCGCTTCGCCACCGACTTGCTGGCCAGAGGGGGAGCCCCCCTGGACCCCCCAGAAGCCAGTCGTTCTCTTCCCATGATCCTTCCAGGAGAAGGGACGACTCTGCCGCCCTTCGTCCTTTGGCCTTCCGTCCGGGATTTGGAACCTTTATGGGTTCCCAATCCCGGCACTGGCCGTTCGGCCCGGCCCGGCAGTCCTTGGAGGCGTCGAACGTCCCAAGGCTGGTTCCACATTTTTCTGATAGGAG
>DAIBSV010000418.1 GCA_027415455.1 Nitrospirota bacterium
TTCGATGGAGCGAAGAATCTCCTGGAGTGGCTGGGCAAACCAGGGGATCAGGATCTGCCGGACCGTCTCCAGTCCATACTCGCAATAAATGGCCGCCGCGAGGGATCCAAATGTGTCGGCAAGTAGGGACTGGTTCTCCCGCTCTCCTGAAGAGTGGCTCCCCTTGCCAAGAATCATGTAGGACCCGAGATCCATGCGTCGGGCGATCGATGCAAGGGTCTGGGTGCTCACGATCGTGGAAAAAACCTGTCCTACCTCCCCCTCCGTAGCCTGCGGCCACATGTTGAGCAGGTATTCGCTGACAATGAGCCCGACAACCCGGTCTCCGAGAAATTCAAGGCGCTCATAGTTGGGAATGGGCTTTTTTCGACCCCGTTCATGAGAGGCTGAGCGATGGGTCAAGGCCTCTTCTATGCGGAGGCTTTCCTTGAATGGAAGGCCGAGCATCCGGATCAGAGTCTCCGCTGATTTGGGGGTGTTCCCCTGCCGGACATCTCCCAACGGAACCTCCAATCTAATTTTGTGAGTCCAGGTCGTGGTGGCGATGCAAGATCTATGATCGAAAAAGGGCTCTCCCGCCCCCGGATCCTGGGCAAGACGACCACGGTCCAGAGGCGCAGGTTTTCATCATAGCATATTTTTCAGGGGGGATTTGTGCTTGGGATCACGGGCAGGAAGGGAGGAGGGTGTCTTTTCGGGACCGGTGGACTCCTCCAGGAAGAGCCGGACGGGGAACCTCCGGGACGCTATCTTGCGACGGGATCCCTGCGACTTGTATCAGAAAAAGGGAAGGATCTCGCGTCCTTGTTCCCCTTGCGGTCGTGCGCGGATTGGGGGACAGAATCGATCCGGTCTGCGTCGGGTCTTTCGCCATCGAGGAAGTCTTCGGAGGGCATTCTCCGGGAGTCCGTCCTTACCCCGGGCTGGCATGAGAAACAGTAATAGAGGGATCGGGCCTCAAGGGTCGTTCGTTGAACGGGAAGACCGCATCCGGCGCAGGGGAGTCCCTCGCGTCCATAGACCAGATGGAGCCTCTGATAGCCTCCGGCCCGGCCATCCTCCCGGGAGAAGGAGTGAATGGTGGATCCCCCTTCGGCGATGGCCGCCTGGAGGACCGCCTGCAGGGAGGTCCACAGGGCCCGGACCTCGCTTGGTATGAGGGAGGAGCTTTTGCGGAAGGGGGACAGCCGCGCCGCAAAAAGGACTTCGGCCATGTAGATGTTGCCGATTCCTGCCAAGAGGCGCTGGTCCATGAGGGCCGCCCGGAGGGGGCGGGATGTACAGGAGAGAAGGGCTCCGAG
>DAIBSV010000419.1 GCA_027415455.1 Nitrospirota bacterium
GAAGTATCTTTTTGGGCATGGGTCCTCCGGCTTCATTGGAAATCCCCTCGTTCGGCAGGAAAAGGATAGTCCAGTCATGGCCGACGGTCAATCAAGACCGCGGTGAATCCACGGATTCGATCGTCAGGGGATGCTCGGAGACCGCGCCCTCCACGATCGAAAAGCACCGGAGAAGAGGCGGATCGGTGCCCAAGCCGGCGATCAGATAGTAGCAGTCGGGGTAAAAGGCCAGACGAATGTCGGTGGGAGAGGGAGACGGCTCGGAATGAGGGTGGGAATGAAAGATGGCCCAGAGCGACCAGCCCTCCCGGCGAAGATGCTTCATCGCATCGAACTGCTCTCGGGTCTCCATCTGGTATCGGACCGGAGAGTGAAGGGCATTGGTGATGGGAAGAACGGCGACCGGCTCCCCTGCCGCATTCGCAGCGACTAGTCCACAAGCCTCCTCCGGCTTTACGGACAGGCAGTGATCCAGAATTCTTCCCGCAAGGACCGCAGGAATGGCGACGCCCGGAATCAGTGGGCGGGAATCTGGCATACCCACTCGGAAGAGCCGGACACGGAGGTGATGGTCGGCGAGGGACCGCACAGGGGACATTTCGGATCCTTGGGGACCCGGAGTTTGCGGAAGCTCATGGAAAGAGCGTCATAAAGAAGAAGCTGTCCCTTCAGGAGCTCTCCGATCCCGAGAATCTTCTTCACCACCTCCGCCGCCTGGAGCGTCCCGATCGTTCCGGCCAGGACCCCGAGAACTCCCGCCTCCGAGCAGGAAGGGACCAAGCCCGGAGGAGGGGCTTCCGGGTAGAGGCATCGATAGCAGGGGGCATCGGTATGGCCCTCGAGGACGGTCACCTGCCCCTCGAAGCGAAGGATGGAGCCGGAGACGAGGGTCTTGCGGAGGAAGAAGGCCGCATCGTTCACGATGTACCGCGTCCCGAAGTTGTCGGAGCCGTCGACGATCACATCGTAATCGGCAAACATCTCCATCGCGTTCTCGGCGGTCAGTCGGTCCTGGATGGGGTTCACCGTCACATCGGGATTCATCCGCTCGAGGGTCCGGGCCCCGGAGAGAACCTTCGGGATGCCGACCGTTTTCTGGGAGTGCATGATCTGGCGCTGGAGATTGGAAACGTCCACCACGTCCATATCCACAAGGCCGATGGTCCCGACCCCGGCGGCGGCCAGGTACATGGCGACCGGACTTCCCAGTCCTCCGGCCCCGATAATCAGGACCCGGGCTGACAGGAGCTTCTCCTGACCCCGGCCTCCCACCTCCTTGAGGATGATGTGTCGGCTATA
>DAIBSV010000041.1 GCA_027415455.1 Nitrospirota bacterium
CGCTGCTCCTGCTTCTCGTTCTCTCTCTTCCCCGAGAAAAGAAGGAGTCACGAATAGGTTGACGGCAAGAGAGAGAACGAGAAGCAGGAGCAGCGTCAGGGCAAGCGGCATGAAGAAGGCTCCGGCCAGCCCTCCCAGCCCGAATAGTGGAAAAAGGACAACCATCGAAGCCAGAGATGAAAAGAGGAAAGGTCGGAGAAGCGAGGGAAGACGACGCCCTCCTTCCAGAATCACGACGAAGTCGTCGATGACCAGACCCGTGCCGGCCGCCAGCCCCCCCAGGGTCAGAAGGTTGATCGACTGATGAAAGACGGCGAGAAGGCCCAGAGCCAGGACAAGAATCATGGGAACGAACGTCGCCACGAGGATAAAGGGGCGGAAGCGGCGGAGGAAGAGCAGGATCACGGCAAAGGCGACTCCGATTCCTATAACAAGGGCCACCGACACATGGAGAATCGCCTGTCCGATTACATGCCCCTGGTCATAGGTGACCCGGCTTTGAACTCCTGTGGGCAGGAGATGCATCAACGTTTTCTTTTGGGCCTCGATCCGTTCGACCACTCCCAGGGTATTTTCACGATGGGCCCGAAAAACATTCAGGAGTATGGCAGGCTTCCCGAAGGCGCTGACCCGGACCATCCGGTCAGCAGGACGGACTCCGAACCGGACCGTCGCCACTTGCGAGAGGGGAAGGGGAGCCTGTCCTGCCCCCGAGAGAAATAGCCTTCGAACGGAATCGAGGCCTGAAATGGCATTGTGAACTTCGAGCAGAAGGATCTGGTGATACTCGGAAAGACGCCCAACCACTCCAATACGGTTATGATCGGGAAGGGCCGCAAGGACATCCTGCATAGTCTTGCCGGTGCTGGCCAGTTCGTAGGGATTGACCTCCACATGCACTTCACGGCCCTGCCCCCCCCACGATCTCGACCTTCCAGACCCCCGGGATGTTCACGAGGAATGGCAGAAGCCGGTAGCGGGCCAGATCGGTCAACTCGGACGGGGAACGAGACTGGCTCGTCAGAGCCATCTGGTAGACCGGCGTATCGGCAGAAATCATACGGATAGCCCGGGACCGGGTTCCTGGAGGCAGATCGGGGAGAACTCGCGCAAGGGCCTGATTGACTCGGGAGAGCGCCAGAACCATAGGGGTGTTCCAGGAAAAGCGAATGAAGAACTCGGAGGATCCACGGGAGGTCCGCGACCGCACTTCCCGAACCCCCGTCACCCCCCGGAGGGCCATCGAAACCGGTCGGGTGACCCGGACCTCCATCTGGGAAAAGGGAAGATCCCGGGTGGATACGATCACTGAGATCCTGGGAAAATCGATAGAGGGATAGAGGGCCACCGGGAGAGTCAGCGCCCTGGCCCCGGCAAGGACGGTCAGGATCAGCAGGATGAAAAGGGCGGTGACACGATGACGTCTCTGGAAGCGGAGCAATCTCTCCGCACCGGACCCGGCGCTCATCGACAGACTGGTTGCACGTTGGGAACGCGTCTCATGCCCTTCATGTTACCCGGGGAAGGCACACAAGACAATCAAGAAGCCCGAAACATGCCAGAAGATGACACGTCCTCGCAGATTCCGGAAGAACCCTCAATGACCATGGTCTAAACGAAACTCCATTAGGCCGGCTGCGCAGGAGGGTGAAAGGAAATTTTGGTGGAAGGCTTGAGCGTCGAAGCCGTCCTTCGGAGAGGATCCGAGAGTTTTTTGAGCTTTGCCGCCACCGTGGGGGGCGGAGAGAGGGTGGCCCATATTTCCACAATACCCTTTCCAAAGTGATCCTCTCTTCTGGCAATCGGTGCGGGGGATTCGATCTCGATCGAGGACCGGACGACCGTCTTGGAGGAGTCCACTTCATCCGGAGCCACTGAAACGCAGTCTCCAGGACGAAGGTTCCCAAGTTTGGGCGTCTCGGGATCGCCTGTGACGACCATGGCGCTCCGAAGACGCTTCGGATCCCCCCTGAAGAGCGACTGGACACTTTCAAGTGACAGCAATCGGCCCGTTGGGGCCTGACAAAGGGGGCGGCCGGAGGCGGAAACCCTGGTCTCGCGAATAAGAAGCGCCACGCTTCGGCGTCCAGGATGCCTCACCACCTTCATCACGACGCCACCGACGATCTTCCTGACGACATGGCGCGAGGGATCTCCCTCCTCCTCGAGGGCCATGACCGCCCCCGCTTCAGTGCTCTGGCAAGCCGCCAGAGCCATTCCCAGACTTACGAGAAGCCCAGAAAAAAACCTTCGGCCATATCCTTTATCCTGTCCCATGGCGAACCTCCCAGTCAGAGCATTTCTTCGGAGAGTGACCTCCTCGATGCATTGCAATCCATCACCCATATACGAGCAATCATCATGCCAATTCATTCCTATATAAAAAAATCCATATTAGTCATTCTCCTAATCTTAAGTGTTTGAAATTAAAAGGTGTCAAACAAACAAATTTGTCATACTTTTAACATTAATGAAAAATAGACTTCACTAATTGGATCAGAAAAACCAATGTCCCGGACGGGCCGCCGTCCTCTCGATTCGCTTTCTTCTCGGGATAGTTTCTTTCCGGATGGCGTTAGGCTATAATCCCACTCTCAACCAAGTTGGGTCCCATCGTCTAGTGGCCTAGGACGCTGGCCTCTCACGCCGGAAACACGGGTTCGAACCCCGTTGGGACCACCAACCGATACGCGCCGGAAATTCCTTGACTTCGTTTTCTTTTTCCTCCATTGATACCATCCTGTTTGATCTCGACGGGACTCTCGTTGATTCCTTTACTCCTATCCGGCACTCCTTCAACCATATGCTTCGCCATTTCGGCCAAGAGAGGGAACTCACGGAGCGCGAAACGCTCGATCTCGTCGGGGGTCCCCTCGACGACTCCGTAGCCCGGCTCCTACCCGCTGGCCTCGTCTCCTCTGGCACATCCATCTTTCGCGAGCATTATGAAAAAGTCTATCTGGAGATGACCTATCCCATGCCTGGCGCCCCTCTTCTTCTGTCCAAAATTTTTCAAAAAGGACTATCCCAGGGGGTGATTACAAACAAACTCGGGGATTCGGCACGGGAAATAATCAGACATTTCGGATGGAGCTCTCTGCTTCCCTTGTGCCTGGGAGAGGGGGACGGACTCCCGCTAAAACCAAACCCCGACATGATTCTTCACGCAGCCCAATTGCTGAAAAAGGCTCCAGAAAATATGCTCTTTGTGGGAGATTCCCCGTTCGACCTCCTGGCGGCAAGGAAGGCCGGATGCAGGATTTGCCTGTTGACCACAGGAACCCATCGTCGGGAGGCCCTTATCACTCTTGGCCCCGACCTTCTGTTCGACAGTCTTGGAGATTTGGGACAGTGGCTCAGGGGACCTGATAGGGACCCGTGAATCCAGGGGTCATGACGGGATAAGGAGAGCCCCCCATGATGGCGGTCTCCGGTACCCATGTGTGCAGGTCGAGGACATCGAGGGTCACAAGGCGCAAGGTCCGACCACTGTCGGTCAGTGCGGGACGCTTCATGCGACGGACCGTCGCGATGACGGTTATCCGCTGCCCGTCTCTCAGGGCTGAGGGATCGACGGGATAGGGAAAAACAAGAAGGAGCAGCCCAGAGGTGGCATCGGGTACCCCAGGCCTGAAGTTGTGGTCAAGGGGGGCCGGGTCGAGCTCCACATAGGCCCGTGTTGTCCGGTTGTCAAGATGGACCGTTCGTCCACCGACAACCACTTTTTGCCCTTCAAGCTCCCGATAGTTGTGGAGTATTGCACTGTAGGAAAGCGTAGTGTCGACCCCGGAAAGCTGCCTTGGGGTGAATGTCGGAGGATTGAAAATAGCGCACCCTCCGGTGAGCAGAATAACGGGAAGAAAGCAGCACAGGACCCGGATGATTCTTCCAGGTCCAGACACACTCACTTTTTCCACCAGTCCAGGTTTCCGGTAATGATGTACTTTCTGAAAAGATCGAAAATAATGAAACCCAGAAAACCAAACTCGAGGATCGTGAAAATACGAAAGAAAATCCCGAGCAATTTTGCTTTTCTCGGTGTAAATTCGAGGGAATCCTGGTCACCGGGAACGGATTCGGGCTTTTTCCCCTCGCTGTCAGTCTCCAAGTTCTACCTCCAGGTGGATCAAGTCGGATCCGCCACTCCCAAAAGATTCTGGTTCAAAGCTCCCAGCCAGTATACCCTGCGGTTGGCATCCGGCAACATGACAAGGTCGACCCGGCGATGATTAAAGGAAAATGAAAAGTCGACCTCCCCGGGAAGGCCAAAACGGCTAGATTCCCCGGTTTTATAGGGAACCTGGACCTGATAGTCTGACACCACCGCCCCCGCTTCATTGATTCTTCCCGAAAGAGAAACCATCTGTCCCTCCTCGTCGAAGTCAAGACGCCCTTCGAGAGCAAATGGCCCGTCGACCAGAAGGCTCCCCGCGAGAGCAAGACGGTACTTTCTCGCCGGAAAACGGTAGAAGGGTTTTGGAAAGGGTAAAAATATTCCCACTCCCCTTGTATGGTCCGACCTGAGCTCGAAAAGTCCAGAAGCTCCACTTCCTATTATCTTAAGTTCCTGGTCCTTTCCTTTCAACCAAAGGGTGGCCCTCAACCGACCGGAAAAATCGGGGGGAGACACTCCCCGAAGGAGATCTTTCCTCTGGACGACTCCGTTTACAAGAGAGACCGGATGATAAAGTTGCTCGGGAGTACGAAAGGGAACCGGACCCACGACCGAAATGGTTTCATTCAGAAGAGCGCGGTAAGCATTGAGAATGACAAGACGAGGTCTCCAGAATTCCCGTGGAGGAGGAGCGACGTCCATGATCCAGAGCGGTGGTTCCAGAACAGAGGAATCATCCGATGGGACAAAGGCAGCCCTTCGGATACGGCAGGCCGAAAGGTCACGGAATTCGACAAATCCATGGACTGTTCGTCTCGACCAACGGCCCTTCTTGCGTTTTTCGATAACGGCAGAAAGGGCCAGAACCGCACGTTTGCGCGAAATATCGAATCCGGGGCCCCAGTTTTTTTCAATCCTGACACGTAAGACAGGCCCGGCATCCGCCTTTTGTCCCTCCACAATCCCCTGAACATTCAGATAGCGTCGCGTGCATTCAACGGGAGAAACCCGGAAGCGGGTATAAACGGCAGCGTCCATCATCGAGGTCCGGTAAAGGGTTCCTGATTCGGACACAGCTGGAATGGTTTGAGAGAGCGAGGCACAGGAAGTAAGGAGAAGGAGTGCCCCGAAGATAAAGAGACCATTAATAAGAACGCACAGAGGTCCCTTTTCGAACCAGTTGAAAAGAGTCATTTGAGCCCGGGTTTCCGGCCTTCTTTGCTCCACTTGTGTTGAACCCTGCCCTGTCGTTGTGATAAGACTATTTTCCAGTATCTGAGGTATTAAAGACTCATCTCAAAAATCAGAAATTGGAGGACCTATGGTCACCTTTTATGAGGTCGCTTCAGAAGAAGGTCGTTTGCTGTGTCTTGATGTCAGGAGATGGTCTCTTTCTCTCCTTGGTCTCTCGCTCCTCGGGCTCAGTGCCTGCGCTCAAACCAATGCCTTTATCGGGAACCACCAGAATGCGGCCTACAACTACCGGGCTGCTGCCCAAGGCTCTGAAAAGGACGCCAGAAAACAGGCTGATCTTCAAAATCATATCGTCGCAGCTATGAAGTATATCGATGCGGCGAGAAGTCGCCTTTCCTCAGCCCAGGAATATCAGAAAATCGGCAATCCGGTCTGGGCAAAGAACATGTTTGACAAGAGCAGCGCGGACCTTACGACAGCTGCCAATGAAATCAAGGCAGCCCAGTCTCCTCTATCAAATTAGCCCGACATGTCCGTCCCGGGGATCACCGTCCCCGATGCCCATGCCGCCGTTTTTTATTGGATCCCCGGGAATCCGAAAGATTTTCTGCCTCCTCTTCGAGAACAAAATCACACCGAAGGCGCTGAAAGTCGACCTTCGCGACCGTGACCCGAAGGGCATCTCCAACAGAGAACGTCCTTCCCGTTTTCTCTCCACGGATTTGATGCCGGTCTTCCCGATATTCGTAATAGTCTCTTCCAAGCTGACTGATGGGGATCAGTCCTTCCACAAAAAACGGGACCAATTCGACAAAAACTCCGTAGGACGCCACCCCGGTGATTCGCCCGTCGAAACTTTCCCCAAGGTGGCGGGACATGAATCGGACCTTTTTGAAATCGATCGCCATACGTTCGGCCTCGGTGGCCTTTCGCTCTTTTTCGGAACAATGCTGGGCGACTCTGGAAAGAGAGGCCGGGATAAGAGCCTCTTTCCCTCCTGGGGAGGAGAGGGAGAGAAGGCGATGGACGACCAGATCGGGATAGCGGCGGATGGGGGACGTGAAATGGGTGTAGTCCGAAAAAGACAGCCCAAAATGGCCGAGTGGACGCTCGTCATAACGTGCCTGCTTGAGGGAACGAAGAACCGCATAATGCACGGGGTGCTCGACGGGGGTTCCGCGAGTCTTTTCGAGAATCAGGGATAGATCTTTAGGAGTCACCGGATCATGCCGGACGACTGTCACCCCCAGAGAATCGAGAAAGGAATAGAGATTTTCGATCCGTTCTGGTGACGGGGATTCGTGAGCCCGGAAAATCGCCGTTCCCAGCCGCTCTGACAGACGGGAAGCGACGAGGGTGTTGGCCAACAGCATAAACTCTTCAATAAGTTGGTGGGACATGTAGCGGGGGGAGCGGAGAATATCGACAGGTTCTCCCCGGAGATCCAATACGATTTCGGGCTCCGGAAGGTCAAAGTCAAGGCTCCCCTTTGCCATCCGGCGCTTCCGGAGAAGTTGTGCCACGCGCCAAAGCTCTTCCAGAAATGGACCCCAGGAGCGGTATCCCTCCGAAGGATCCCCCGCGAGACTTCGGTGGACTTCGGAGTATGTCATGCGCTTCCGGCTCCTGATGACCGATGGGGTGACCGACCAGTCGACGACGGAACCGTCCTCACCTATTTTGGCAAAAATGGAACGGGCCAAACGGTCTTCATCGGGGTTGAGGGAAAGGACCCCGTTTGAAAGAACTTCCGGAAACATCGGAACGACACGATCCGGAAAATAAACGCTGGTTGCCCTTGCGAACGCCTCCCGGTCGAGCGGAGAGCCCGGAAGAACATAGGACGAAACATCCGCAATGTGAACGCCAAGAGTCCATGTTCCATCTTGATTCGCAACAAGGGAGATGGCATCGTCAAAGTCTTTGGCCGAGTCTCCGTCAATCGTCACCACTTCAAGGGTCCGCATGTCCTTGCGATCCCCCTCCGGAGCGATTCTCACCGAAGTCGCCCGTTCATGGGCCGCCTCTTCCACCTCTGAGGGAAATGCGAGAGGAAGTCCAAAGGAGGCGATCACCAGATCGGTGTCGATCGCAGGATCACCGTCGGCCCCCAACACCGATACGATACGGCCGGACGGGACGGGGGAGACATCCGGATAGGATGTGACGGTCAGGACGACAAGAGTCCCCTCTCCCTCTGGCAAGGGAGGAACGGGATCGTCGACCCGAAAAACATGTCGGATTCTTGCGTCCCTTGGTCGAACGAAAAGCCCGCCCTCCGTCCGAATCAGAAGTCCCGGGAAGTCGGTCCGACTATGGGAGACGACATGGGATACAACTCCCTCTCTCCGTCCACGGGAATCCTCTCCCGTGATATGGCAGACGACCGTATCACCGTCGATCGCACCCGCAAGGAAATGTGCAGGGACAAAGACATCTTTTTTCCCTTCCGGGTCGATTACGAATCCATAACCGTCCCGATTGGCGTCCAATCGGCCCGACAAGGAGGGAAGACGAGAAGGATGGGAAAGTCTTCCGTCGGGGAGTCTCAGGACCGATCCGCCTCGCACGAGAACCTCTAACTCGGCTTCAGCCTCCGCTCTCATATTTTTGTTTTTTTTGGGAATCAGTCGACGGAGAAGAAGGTCGCGCGAGACAAGGTGTTCATCTGAAGTGAGAAGCTCGCTGACTATGCGATCCGCCATTGACGCGGACCTCTCGGGAGAAGGGCTCAGAGGCTTGGTCACACCCCCCGGGGGGCTGTCTGTAGACTTTCGCCGTCGACGACGTCGTCTCTTTTTTTCCGGCAACTCCAAGCTGTTCTCCAAGCACATTGACAGGATCTCCGCCCACGGAGAATTCCCGCATCCACCAAGATGGTATTTTGACCTCACATCCTACCACAAGAGAGCCTGGAGTTAAAAGTTTTTTTTCAGAGGGACTTGATATGACCAAGAATTCTTAATACAATTTACCAGTTTGCTTGCAGATATGGTTTTCGATGTTTTTTGCCACGGTCCCCAGATACAGTGTGTTGCTGATGAGCCGAGACCCGTCTGGCGCCGTCATCGATCAGTGCCAACAACAAGAGGGACCCGCTGGCGCGGAAGCAGGTCAGGTTGTGAAGGAGGCGGAACCGGGGGAAGAGGACAGACTATCGATTCAGAGGCATCGAAAAATCAATCACTGGAATTTTCAAATCAATTTAAGGAGGATTGAATGAAGGGGTTAAAAAAAGGTTTGCTGAGCCTCATGCTTCTTTCAGCCCTTGGCTGGACGATTGCACCCATTTCCATCGAATCAGCTCTTGCGGACAATGCGGCCTCGACCACGCCGGCAGCCACGACTTCTCCGGCAAAGTCAACGGCCAAAAAGCCGGTCGCAAAGAAAGCGGCCAAGAAGAAAGTCGCCAAGAAGCACGTGCGTCACGCCCGTAAGGGAGCTCCTGTTTTCGTGGGCTCCATTACGCACATCGACATGAATGCCTCTCCCATGACCATCACCGTGGTCAAGAATGCTGGGAAGAAGTCTGAATTCGTTTTCGGAGGAGATCTCTCTTCGAAAACCGTCATCTTCAAAGGCCGGAAAAAAGTCGGCATGAGCGCTCTTCAGGAAGGACAGAGGGTTGTCCTCCGTTACCACAGAACGCACAGCTCCATTGCCGTGACGGCCATTCACATTCATTAAGTAAAGAATTCGATCATTCGACTAACCGAAATCCATAAAATGGATTCGGATAATCAAAAGTTCGCTGCGGCGAAAACACGAGAAAGAAGGAGATCCTAATGAAATTCGGTCAATCCAAAAGTTTGATGGCTTTGGTCGTTGCAGGCGTTTTGGGTCTGGCGGGATGTGCCTCCTCCGGCGGCGCAAACTCCGGGTCCTCCGAGAGCACCCAGGCAGCACCTGCGGCTCCCGCTCCGGCTACAGAGAACAACAATTCCATGGCATCCCAGTCGGTTTCAGAGATGGATCCCCTTAAAAAGGATGTCCGCTTTGGCTTTGACAGGGCCATCCTGACTTCCGAAGACCGGTCCATCCTCAAGAAAGATGCCGCCATCCTTAAAGCCCACTCAGAGGTTAAGGTTGTCATTGCCGGTCATGCCGACGAGCGCGGAACCGATGCCTACAACATCGTTCTTGGGCAAAAGCGTGCAAAAGCCGCGAGAATCTATCTCGTCCGGCTCGGCGTCTCTTCCAAGCGGATCCGGATCGTGTCTTACGGCAAGAGGGAGATTCCCGACTACTCCATCTGTTCAGACCACAATGAGTCCTGCTGGTCGAAGAACCGCGTTGCCCATTTCATGAAGATCACCATGTAATCTGAAACAAGGGTTTCACTTCTCCCTTGAAAAAGACGGGAGCCCGAAAGGGCCCCGTCTTTTTTTGTCTCTTTTCTTCGATCATGCTATATTCCCAAATATTTTCAATGGACAGAAACGAACAGAAACAAGAGTGACAAGGAGCCCGTAATGACCTTTTTCCAAAAGGCGCAGCGAATACGGACCAGCCTATCAAAGGGAAGATCCTGGATTCTTCTCCTGGGAACGATTCTTTCCGTATCGGCAGGATGTGCCACCAAGCCGGCCGTCTCTTCCATGGCTCCTGGGCCGACCCCCGATCACGGATTCCCTGGGGTCTCCGTGTCCGAAGGGTCCTCCCAGTGGCCGCGAACGAAGCTCCCTGAAGAAGAAACAACCCACCGCATTTACACCGAGACCCCCCCGCCCACTCCGTCTCCTGGTGCCCCAGTGGCGGCTTCCACCGAAAAAAAGAGAAGGATGCCTACCCAGAGAACGGTCTACTTTTCATTCAATAGCGCCCGATTGTCCTACTGGGACGAAGTTGTCCTGAATACCATTGCCCGGGAACTGAAGAGATCGCATTATCAGGAAATTCTTCTCCATGGGTCGACCGATCCTCTGGGTTCGGAAGCCTACAACAAAAAACTGGGCCTCAGGAGAAGTCTGGCCGTCAAGCGTTACCTCATCTCACGTGGACTTCCACCGAAAAAACTCCGGGCCCTTTCCTGGGGAGACAGCAAATCCAGACTTTTTTCCGCCTGTCGCCGAAAAAGTCCTCTCTGCCATTCCCAAAGCCGATCAGTCCGGATCGATATCAAGGAGGCGTCAGCCCCCTCTTCGCCTTGACCCAGCGAATCAGGACATAGGCTGCCGGAAATGAGAGTGTAAAGGCACCCAGAGCGAAAACTGCCGACCCGATGGCAAAAGGGTAGAGGACGCTGCGGACCTGGGCCAGAATGGCATCTTTCGGCATATGGGATAGAGCCCTGACATTGGGAAGCCATACCTTTGTATTGAGTATCATGGCTCCGACCTTTATCTCAGCAAGATAGGCGGGCAGAAAGACAGGGACGAAGGTCCAGGGATTGTTGGTCCAGGACCCCAGAAGGCCAATCGGAAGGGACAGGCGAAAAAGGTAGGCCAGGAAGGCCACCAGAATGCTATGGAATCCAAAGGGCGGCAGAAAGGCAGAAGCAAACCCTGTCGCGAATGAAAGGGCGTCGCGTAACGGGTCGTTTGAGCCGAGAAAGAGTTGGAGAACCTTTTCCTTCCATCCTTCCTTTCCAGGCTTTTCTCCCGTCCCGGACGGCTGATTTTTTTCAGGAAACGGTGTGGTCAAAACCTCTTCCCTTGATTAATTTTAATGTGTGGTCGAAAAAGACTGAAGCCTGGTCATCCTCTTTCACCGCCCTTCCTACATAGTGGATCTCCTCTCCCGAATCCGTCAGAAGGTCAGAGCGGACCCATTGAAGAAAGGACTCCTCCTGCCCGACCCTGACACCAAGGACAATGTCGTAATCTTCCCCACCTGTCCAGACCAGAGTCTCGGCATCCTCTCCAAGAATTGCGGACCAGGTCCGGACTTCCTCCGTGACAGGAAGAGCTTCGACCCGGATGGACAACCCGGAAGCGAGGGAGAGCTCCGAAAGAGAGCGTTCCAGCCCGTCAGAGCTGTCGATAGTGGCGGAGACTTCAGGCCTCCTGGCAAGGGCCTGACCGGCCGCCAGAAGGGCTCTTGGACGACGGAATGCCCGCCGGGCAGGCTCAAGGAGTTCAGAGCCGACTCCTCTCAAGAGTGACAGATACCCTGCCCTGGCTCTTCCGGGACGTCCCAGAAGATAGAGGGAATCCCCCTCTGACAGAGATGATCTCGCGGGAAAAATTCCTACGGGAATGGTGCCAAGGAGGGTCAGGACAAAGTTCCACCGCCCGGAGTCACGGGACAGATCACCGCCCACCAACGAACAGCCATACTCCCTGCAGGCTTCCGCGATTCCGCGGTAAACTCCCCGCAAGACCTCTGGATCGTAATTCTGGGGAAGACCAA
The DNA here is from genome assembly GCA_027415455.1 of Nitrospirota bacterium. Next base: position 11,660 of record DAIBSV010000041.1, read on the forward strand.
CAGCTGTGACAGCAGACCATGGGACCCCCCCCTTTGATGCGATGTCACTCACATTGACCGCCACCAGGCGATAGCCCAGCGATTCCGGATCGGTCCAGTCCCATCGAAAATGGACATTCTCCCTCTGGCTATCGGTCGTCACGAGGAGGTTCCGATGCGGAGAGGGAGAAAGGAGTGCGGCATCGTCTCCAATGCCAGCCAGGACACCGGATGTCGGAAGGCCGGAAAGGATTTGTGAAAGCTCCCTGATGAGATCAGCTTCCATCGTGCACCCTGGTCACGTTTCCGGATGTTCAAGGAGGTCGACCAGAAACTTCCGGAATTCTGGTCCAAGCTCCGGATTCTTGAGTCCGAATCGAACCGTCGCCCTCAAAAATCCCCCCTTGTCTCCTGTATCGTATCTCCGTCCCTCAATTTTGACGGCATATACAGGACGATGAGCAGCAAGCGTGACAAGCGCGTCGGTCAGCTGAATCTCTCCCCCAACTCCCGGAGTCTGATTTTCAAGAATCGAGAAGATGTCCGGGGTCAACACATATCGACCGATCACCGCCCACCGGCTCGGGGCCTCTTCCATCCTGGGTTTCTCCACAAGGGATTCCACGCGAAAGAGCCCTTCCCGAATCTCCTGGCCACGGATGATTCCGTAATGAGAGACTTCGGCGGGCGGCACCTCCTGAACTCCGATCACGGGAGCATCGAACTCCCGGGCCACATCGAGAAGTTGGGCCAGGGCGGGCTCCTTCGCGTCGATCACCTCGTCGGCCAGAGCCACGGCGAAGGGCTCCTCACCGACGAGGTTTCTGGCACAGAGGACGGCGTGTCCGAGCCCCAGGGACTCCTTTTGACGGGTATAGACGACCTCCGCCATGAAGGAGATTCGTCGAACATCCTCCAGCAGCTTCAACTTTCCCTTTTCTCGGAGGACATCCTCAAGCTCGTAGGAAATGTCGAAATGATCTTCTATGGCCCGTTTTCCCCGACCGGTGACCATGATGATCTGCCCGACTCCCGAAGCCACGGCCTCCTCGACGGTATACTGGACAACCGGCTTATCCACGAGAGGAAGCATTTCCTTGGGGGAAGCCTTTGTCATCGGCAAAAATCGGGTCCCATGGCCTGCAAGAGGAAATACCGCCTTTCGGAGTTCTTTCATTCAATCCCCCCCTTTTTGTTTTTCGATCCTTTTACAATCTTCGGAAGAAGATCGTCCAGAGCGATCTCCGTCTCCTCTTCGGTCAAAAGTCCCGAAAGAATGAAGTCGGCCCGGGATAATCTCTCGACACGGCTCATCTGGGAGCTGATCCGTTGGTCCGCCTCTTCCGCCCCCAGTCCGGAACGTCGCATAAGCCTCTCCTTCTGGATCTCCTCGGGGACATCGACGACGATTACTGCATCCATCTCCGATTCCAGCCCCTTCTCGTACAGAAGCGGAACCTCGTAGATGACCAGAGGAGCATCCGACAGCTGCGCCTTTTGTCGGAGAAATTCAGCCCGGACTCTCGGGTGTATGATTTCCTCCAGCTTGCGCCGCCTGATTGGATCCGCATAGATTATCCTGGCCAAAGCGGGTCGGTCGATGTCCCCGTGAAGCAGGACCTCCGGAAAGGCGCGAATCACCTCATCAAATCCTTCCGTCCCGCGACGAACAACCTCCCTGGCCAGATGGTCGGCATCGATCA
>DAIBSV010000420.1 GCA_027415455.1 Nitrospirota bacterium
ATAAGGGAGAAACGATAAATCTTGATTTAATGCGTGATGGGAAACTATTAGCGAAAGGAATTAAGACTAATCCTTGAAGTGAAATTCTTGGAGGGACGCTTTCCGGGGATGGGGCGGCTCAACCATTTCCCTTGGAGTGTCTTCCTGTCCATGTTTTTCCGGATCATAATAGGGGAGCGAAGCGGGGGCTACACCTCCTTCTCCTCCACCTCCCGGACTTTCCTTCGGAGCCTCCGATCGTCCGGCTTCGGACTACTCGTTAAGAGGCCGAAACCAGCCACGTTCTTAAAACAATCAAACATTCCCAGAGGAACAAGGATCCCCAAGGCATACTCCGCAACCTTACCTGGCGTTCACTTCTCTCCCTCCTTCAGGACCCCCTCCAGACTCCGGATGAATTGAAAAAAAGGCTCTTTTCGGATACCGTTAGCGGTAATGTTCTAATGGTATTTGGAATTACCCAAAGGGAGATTCGAGCATGGCCCCGTTTGAGCTTTCAAGACTTGCCCGGATCCTGATCGACCTGTCCGACAATTCGATCCTCCACTGGGCCAGCATCTGCGGATTCGAGGCCGCGAACGCTTCGGGCTGGCTCCGGGGCCGGGAGGAGAAGCTTTCCGAGAAAAACGTCGTCCGCCTTCTGAAGGCCCTGTCCCTTGACCCCGACACGTTGTCTCTCGACCCCACACGGGTCCATGTCTGGTTTGTGGCGGTCCATGAACCGGACACGCTGGCGGACGCCGCCGACGCATTCCTTCGGCCTCCGGTCGAAATGGCGCTGGTGGCGCCGGATCCGGACGGGCCGGCGACGTTCTCCCAGGGCCCCCAACTGGCGCTCGTCCGTGCCAGAGATCTTCGGGTCATCCTTGTGCGGAAGCTGTTCACGACGAAGATGTCCGAGAATCATGTTCCGAAGACGCCCGGAACGCCGTGGATCGGGCCTTCCGCAATTCCGGGAGCCCGATGGAGGGCCCGGGAGATCCCTCCGACGGAAGACGCCCCTCCCATTCTGGTTCCGGGACCAGTCATGATCGATCTCGCAAAAGGGAATCTCTCGCTGGAAGTCTTCGACGCCCTTTTTGACCAGGCGGCTGCCTGGGACTGGAACGCCGTCCTGACCCTGGCCAAGGAATCGGGCCTGACGGCCCGGGACGTGGCCGAAATGATCAAAAAGATCCGCTGAGGCAGTCTTTCTCCAAATTTTCGGATAAGCACCTTTCTTTCCAAACCCTTCGGCGGAGCTTTTTATGGACCTATTTGACCGGGCAGCAGAAAAATGGTTCGGTTATGGGCAA
>DAIBSV010000421.1 GCA_027415455.1 Nitrospirota bacterium
AATCGGCTTCCGCCGGCATGTCCGGAGGGGCCAAAACTGTGGCGACCGCGGCGAGCGGGGCCGCCGTCGGAATGGCGGTGGAAGGCGGAACGGGATCGGGAGCGCCTGGTCGGGGCAAGGCCTCCGGAGGAGGAATCCTGAACGACCCAGCCATGGACCAGGGCGGAGGAGAAGGGGGAGGGGGTTACCAGGGGATCCAGCCCAATACCCTCACCCGGGCCCAGGATGCGGCCGCCGCGCGGTTGCACATGGGCCAGGAAGGAATGAGCGCCCCCGCCCAAAACCAGGGCGGAGGGGACTCTTACAAGGGAGTAGGGGGAGGCGAAGACGGATCCTCTCGGCTCAACATGCCTGCAAGCTCAGGGTACAAGCCCGTCTCCAAAGACGACAATTCCGGCCACTATCTATAAGGAGCTTGCCATGAAAAAAATTCTCATTCTTTCTTTGCTCATTCTGCTTACCCCTTCCCCTTCGTGGGCCGGCGCATGCGCGAAGATCATTCAGGCCCAAGAGCAGGCCGCCACCCAGGCCGCAACGGCCGCCTCACTGGGAGCGGTGAGCCAGATGGCCGCCACGCAGCAACAGCAAGGCCAGCAGTCCAATAAAAATCAAGGCTGTTTCTCAAGTTTGTCAAAAATGGGCGCGATGATGAGCTTTCCTACGACAGGCGGCCTTTTAAATCAGCTTGAGAGCATGGGCTGTAGCATGTCTCAGGGCCTCGTGATGAGTTCCGTGTCTACACTGTCGGCTCCTCTTTCGGCCTACAGCTCTTATGGAATTTCGGCCAGCCCGGGATTCGGACAAACCGGAATTACCTCCACTCCCTCCGGGCCTCCTCCCGTCCTGACCAGCACGACCTCGAGCGTGATGGGAACGGCGACCGGTGGAGTGAGCTCCATCTTCGGAAACGTGGGATCTGGCATCTCGAATTCCACGAACGCCCTTCCCGGGGCGAACTCCGGATCTCTTCCCGGGACAAACAGGACAACGACAGGAATCTCGAATTCCTTCAACAACATCTACAAGTGAGGTCAAGAATGCGGAAACTTCTTCTCCTGGCAGTCTTTTCAATCCTCCTTCTCCCTGCTGGTTGGGCCAGGGCAGGCACGATCGAGGATGGGGCGGAAATTTGTACCGCGCACAAAGGATGCAAAATGCTCCTGAACATCCTGCCCCCGCCGATTTCGAGCGTGAAAACAAAGAAAGCCTGTCATGTGACCTGGGCCCTCCGGTCGGATCTGTTTTCAACGAACGAACCCCTTCCTCGAGGGGGCTGCAAAACTTACATGAGCCA
>DAIBSV010000422.1 GCA_027415455.1 Nitrospirota bacterium
CCGCCTCGAATCCCTCGCCCGGGAACTTGGCATAGACTCCTTGGTTCTCTTCATGGGCGTCCGTCCCGACATGGAGAGGGTCTATCCCGCCTTCGACCTCTTCGCCCTGTGCTCGCACAGCGAAGGCTTCTCCAACGCGATCCTGGAGGCCATGGGCATGGGGCTCCCGGTGGTCGCCACCCGGGTGGGGGGCAACATCGAGATGGTGGAGGAGGGAGTGAGCGGCTATCTGGTCACCCCCGGGGATGATCGGGAGTTGGGAGAAAGGCTCCTCCATCTGGCCGGAAACCCCAGTCTCAGGAAGTCTATGGGAGAAGCCGGACGGCGGTGGGTGCTCAAGACGAATGCCCGAGAGGTGATCTTCCGGAACTTTCGCGATCTTTACGAGGGAGTTCTGAATGACTGACGAACCCAAAGGAACCGGATCCCTCCTGTCCAAATCTTCAGAGGGCAACTCTGATCCCCCGGTCCATGTCTGTCATATCTTTCCCTCCCTTCCCCTTCACGGGGCGGAGAACCATTTTCTCAAGCTCTGTCGAAATCTCGACCCCTCCCGGATCCGGACGACAATCCTTCTCATCCAGTCCCGGGGCGAGCTCGCCCCCGACTTCGAAGCCCTGGGGATCCCGATCGTCCTTATTCCCAAGCGGAGCCGTTACGATCTCACCGTCGTTCCCCGGATCCGGGCCTATCTGAAAAACGGAGACTTCGATCTCGTCCACACCCACCTCTTCACCGCCAACTTCTGGGGCCGGCTCGGGGCCCTGGGTCTTTCTTGCGTCCTCGTGAGCTCGGCCCACAACGTCGTGGCGAAAGACCGGCCCCTTCTGGCCAGAATCGAGAATCTGCTGGACCGAATGCTGACCCTGTCCACGGAGGCCGTCTTCTGCGTGACCGGACAGGTGGCCCGGTCGATGCGCCGGGAGGCGGGACTTCCCCGCCACAAACTTGTCCCTATCGAAAACGGCCTCTCTCTTCCGGAGCCTTCGGGGCAATCGAAGGGCGAAATCCGCCGGGAGCTGGGATTTCCCGAAGACCGGTTTCTGATCGCCGTCGTCGGTCGGTTTTCCCCCCAGAAGAACCACCGGGGCTTCCTCGAAGCCCTCGAAGGGGTCGTAGTCCGCCATCCCGAAGTCCTGGTGCTCTTTGCGGGAGAGGGCGAACTGGAAGACGAGATCCTGAGAGAGATCCAAAACCGCGGATTGTCCGGACATGTCCGGTTCCTGGGACTCCGGCGCGACATCCCGAGGATTCTCGAGGCCCTGGACCTTCTAGCCCTTCCTTCCCTCTGGGA
>DAIBSV010000423.1 GCA_027415455.1 Nitrospirota bacterium
GAAGCAGTCTCGTCGGGGCCGAAGACCCGGAAGTTGGAGGGATTGTCCCGCATGACGTCCCGGAGGAACTCTCCAAGGATGAAGGTGTTCTGGTCCTCCCGGACACCGGGAGAGGGCACGGAGGCCGCATAGCTCCGGAAGTCGGGAAGGCGGAGGGGAATCCGCAGGAGGCCGCCGTTGGCGTGGGGGTTGGCGCTCATGCGCCGGGCGCCCTGGGGGGCCAGCGCCTTAAGCTCCGGGCGAAGGGCCCCTTTTTCGTCGAAGAGGGTCTCCGGCCGATAGCTTCTGAGCCAGTTCTCGAGGATCTTCAGATGGGCCGGGTTGGTCGTGACATCGAGCACCGGCACCTGGTGGGCCCGCCAGAATCCCTCGATATGGTGTCCGTCCACCTCCTTGGGCGCGGTCCAGCCTTTGGGCGTCCGAAGGATGATCATGGGCCAGCGGCCCCTCTCGGCCACCCCCGCCTCCCGGGAGCGCTTCTGGATCCCCCGGATCTCGGAAAGGCAGCGCTCCATTGTCCGCGCCATGAGCCGGTGCATGGACAGGGGATCGTCGCCCGAAACGAGATGGGGAGTATATCCGTATCCTTCGAAGAGCTTTTTGATCTCCTCTTCCGAGATCCGGGAGAGAACCGTCGGATTCGCGATCTTGTAGCCGTTCAGATGGAGGATGGGAAGGACCGCTCCGTCCCGGATCGGATTCAAAAACTTGTTCGAGTGCCAGGAGGTGGCCATGGGGCCGGTTTCGGCTTCGCCGTCTCCCACCACGGCCACGACCAGAAGGTCCGGATTGTCGAAGGCCGCCCCGTAGGCGTGGGAGAGGCTGTACCCCAACTCTCCCCCCTCGTTGATCGAACCGGGGGTTTCCGGGGTGCAGTGGCTCCCGACCCCGCCCGGATGGGAGAAGAGGCGGAAGAAGGTCCTGAGCCCCTCTTCGTCCTGACTCCGGTCCGGATAGACCTCCGAATAGGTTCCCTCGAGATAGGCGTTGGAAAGGGAGGCCGGGGCGCCGTGGCCCGGTCCGCTGACATAGAGAACGTTCAGGTCGTGGCGCCGGATCAGGCGGTTGGCGTGGACCCAGACAAAGTTCTGTCCGGGGTCGGAGCCCCAGTGGCCCAGGAGGCGGGGCTTGATGTGCTCGGCTTCAAGCGGCTTTCTGAGAAGGGGATTGTCCCGGAGGTAGAGCATTCCGAGAGAGAGATAGTTGGCGGCGCTCCAGTAGGAATTGAGAGAGGCGAGCTCTGCGTCTTCGGGATCTTTGGCCATCATGTGCCCTCCTGCAAGGGTTGTGG
>DAIBSV010000424.1 GCA_027415455.1 Nitrospirota bacterium
CATCACCACGAAAAGAATAGGCCAATTGGGGAAAAGATACAAGCGGACGGGACGATAGGGAAGACGGAGCTGTGAAATCACTTTCATGGCATGCACATCGAATAGAACCAGCCTTCTCGAGCGGTGAAAAAGGACGAGGGCCAGCCGTCCCCCCGGGAAAAGAATCAGCTCCCGGACTCCGTGGCGGAAAGATCCCCGAAGGACAAAGCGCCGCGCCTGGCCGGCGGCGTCCTGCCAAAGGATCGCATCCTCGCACCCAGCCAGAAATCCTCCTCCGGGGAGGGGGGCGACCCGAACGGGGGCGGAGCAGCCGTCGAGATCGACGGTCCGGAGGACGGCAAATGGAGCCGTCCCCACTTCGAGAACCGCATCCGAACGGAAAAGAGGGATCCAGAGGTGACCGTCCATCCCGAGCGCCACCCGCGGGAATACGTCCCCTACGGCGATCCAGTCCCGTGGACGGTACCGATCGGGATCCAGCGCATAGAGAATGTGGACGGCTCTGGCGGTGAGGTAGTAGCGGTCGTCCGCCCCTCCCAGGATCTGGCCCGGATTGAGTCCCACGGTCCGCTCGAAGGGGGGGCCGGCCTCCTCGGCCGGAAGAATCAAAAGAGAGCGGCTCGACTCGAGATCGACCAGAAGGCGGCCTCCGTATCGCCCGACCGCCATGTCCCGGGGATTCTTGAGTCCGGAGATTCGAAGGGAGAGGTTGCCCGTACGCGGATCAAGCCGATAGAGGGATCCAGCCTTCTCGGACAGAAGGAAAAGCCGTCCGGCCCCTGCCGCCAGGGTGATCCTGCCCTCAGGAAAGGATCGGGAGAAAAGTGGCGGAGAAGGCTCCTCGATGCCCCAGGCCAGGCCGAGCGGCAAGATTTCGATAAGGAGGCAAAGCCAGAACAACGTGAGTTTTGCGGACACGGACCCTAGACGACCCCCAGGGAAAGAAACCTTCCCCCGCCTTTCCTCTTGTTCCAACGGACCGAGAGCCCCATCATCGACTCCATGACTCCGGGAACGTAATGTTCCATGAATTGAGCGACATATTCGTCCACCGCCAGAAATCGGGCCGGCTTGTTTTTACCGAAACGCCCCTCCACCTCGATCCAGAGCACCCTGTCGCGCCAGACAGGCGTCATGGCGACGCGTTCCGGGTGAATCGACTCCTCGTCAAGGCTTTTGGCCAGGGAGGCCCCCAACTCGATCGTCGCCGCCATCGGAAGGAGCAGAGACCAGGGAACGAGCGACACATGGCCCCCTTCTGCCTCCCCTTCCGGAAAAGGCCG
>DAIBSV010000425.1 GCA_027415455.1 Nitrospirota bacterium
AAACCCGGAGTCCGAACCCTCCATCATTATAAACGATCGGCGCATGCGCTTCGACGAGGAGCCGGCCCGTGAGGAGGAGCCTCGGACACCAACCCCCGAAGGGTCTCATGTGAAGGCGGAGAGCGATGAGGAGAAGAGTCTCAGGGAAAAGGCGGAGGAGGCTCGGGAAGGGCGCCTTCTGGCCCTCCTCTCCGGGATGGTCGCCTCCCATCTCTTCGTCGACCCGGCCACCGGCCTTCCCGACGAACGGTTCAGCCCGTCGGAGGCCCGCTTCTATCTCGACCTGATCGATCTCTATGCCGCGGCCCGGGGCAAGGAAGGGATCATGGGCCAGCTCCCGGCCGAGGCTGGACCGGGGGAGAAGGAGCCGCCCCGGCTGGGCCATATTCCGGCGATTCTGGGAGCGATGGCGGTCCATGCCCTGGGGGTGGATCCGGCCACGGGTCGTCCGGGAGGGGTCTCCAACATGGATGCGGCCCGGCTCTACATCGACCTTCTGGATTTCGTGTCGGGAACGGTGGCCGGGTCCATGACGGCGGAAGACCGTGACTACATGAACGACATTCTCTACCAGACCAAAATGTTCTTCGTCCGACAGCGCGATCTCGGCCGACCGGGAGGCGCGGCCCCTTGAGGGGAGTGCGCCTGGGGCTCCTGCTTCTCCTGCCCCTTCTGCTTCTTCTGGGTCTCGTGGGAACCCATCTCCTCGAGCGCTCCCTCAAGGCCCGCTTCGAGGGAGCCTTGGGCCAGTCCTTCGGCTGCACCGTCGGTTCGGGAGGATTCGCGATCCATTGGGCGGCCCGCTCCGTCGAGGTCTCGAACCTGACCATGGCCTGTCCTTTTTCGGGCTCCGGACCTTCCGGGTCCGTCCCGCCCCTCGTCTTCGTTCGCAAGCTCTCGGCTCGCGTCGATATCCTCTCCCTTCTGAACCGGGTCATTGCCATCGATTCCCTCTCGATAGAGGGAGGGCGGGTTTCGGCGGTGTCCATGGGGCTCCGGGACAACTACCGGGAGGTCCTGGCCCGCTGGGTGGCCGGAGTCCACCCGGCGGGATTTTCGGGAGGGGCGACTATCCGCCGGATCACGCTCGTCAGGACAGATCTCTCCATCCGGCTGGCCGACCGTGACATGGGGGTGACCCTCCATGCCGCCCGGGCGCTTCTCCGCCCCAATCTCTTCATGAACCGGTTTCGGCTCGAAATTCCCGCGGGAACGCTCTCCGCAGACGTCGGCGGCCGGACTCTTTCCTCGTCGTCTCTTCGGGCCACGGCCTCCTTCGC
>DAIBSV010000426.1 GCA_027415455.1 Nitrospirota bacterium
GACACAACGATGCCCGGATCCGACTCCGTCAGTATGCCCTCTTTCATGATCGGGAACGTCGCAAGCTCTGGGCCGGAAGATTGACGGTCTCAAAAATTCGGGGGCAGATCCGGGCCCTCTCGACGATTCTCCGAACCCGTCGGGATTTGACCTCATCGATTCTCTCTCCCCTCAAGCAGTTGAGGGAGGTTGAACGGAAGCTGAAAGAATCTTTTGAAAAGGGGCTGGAGCTATCCGAGCTTCTCGGGATCGAAGGCGGGGCCGGAAGCCTCTATTTTGAGGCCCTCTCCCATGCCTTCTTCCCCTCTCTGGGATTTGCTGGCCGCAACAGACGGCCTCCCCGGGATCCGGTGAATGCCGTTCTCTCGCTGGCCTACACCCTTTTGCACTTCGATGCCGTTCGGACGGCCAACATGTGCGGCCTCGACCCGATGATCGGGTTCCTGCACGAACCGGCTTATGGACGGGATTCTCTGGCCTGCGATCTGATCGAGCCCCTCCGTTACCGGATCGATCTTTTTGCCTGGGGGCTCTTTCGCGATCGGATCTTAAGGGATGATCACTTTGTTTTTGACAAGAGAGCCTGTCTTTTGGGAAAGACGGGTCGCCAATACTTTTATCCCCAATATGAGATTCTTGCGCGCACCTTACGACGACATCTTCTGAGAGAGTCTCGACTCTTTGTCAAGGCGATCCGAGAGGGATTTTCGGAGGAGTTCGAGGACGACTCTGACGATCTTATGGAGGAGGAGAATGATGAAGTCACTTTACATTGAAGGAAAGCCGAGTGCTCATGTATGCCTTGAAAGTGGTCCCTCCCTTCAGGTTCTGATGCCTGGACGGGCTCCGGGAATGTATCCGATCTACAGGATCGGCCGCCTTTACCTGAAGGGGGGCGTGGAGATAAAAACGCAAGCTCTCGTGACATGCCTTAAGTACGGGGTCTCCATCACCTTTATCGATGGTAGGGGTGATGCGGAAGGCGTCTGCGTGGGGGTCCGCCAGCGGGGAGCCATGATTCATTCCCTGCTGGAAGAACTTCTTGAGTTTGACAACTGGGAAGAGTATTTCGATGTATGGAGAAGCGCCGCGATCCGCACGGCGATCCTCGAAGCCGAGCGGGAGCTCAAGACAACCATTAAGGACTTGAGACCACAACAGGCCGAACACTATCTTCTTAACTTTCTGGCCTTGAAATATCCCGCATATCATGTGGCAGAAGCCCGCCATCATTTGAAAGGCCTGTGTTACGGAGTCGTTGCCGACCGACTGTCCAAGTC
>DAIBSV010000427.1 GCA_027415455.1 Nitrospirota bacterium
GGTCTCGAAAGATTCCGGGAAGAAAATATGGGAGGCACCGCTCCGAACCTTTGTCCTGAGCCGAATACTCGCGTCCGCATGGTATCGTGGCCCCCGCCCGAAAGGGATCCTCCGCCTTGGGCATTGGGACGAGATCCGCAAGGTGCGCGTTGCCACAAACCCGCTCTACAACGACGCACAGAAAAAAGTTCTCGAACGGGAGTTGAAGATAAAGAACGGAATCGTAGAGATCCCCGCCAGATCCATTTTTGAGTTCAGGCGACGCTTCATGGACGCCCCTTCCACTCCCGATGCCATCTGGCCTCCCCTCATCGAAAAGGAGCCATGATGCACGTCGTCCTCGTCTCTCTCTGCGAAAAGAAGGCCTGGAAACGCACCCGCGCCATCCTCGACAGCTACGCCCTCCGCTTTGGCGAGCGAACATGGATGAGCCCCATGACGATGGAGGGCGTCCGCGAACTCCGGTCCGTTCTGCGACGAACGGCGACCCGGCAGACCTCCGTGGCCTGCTTCCGAAACGTCGGAAGATCGAAAATGGCCCTCCTCTGGGTCGTTGGGAACAAAGATCGCTTCGGAAAGGACGGCATCTCCCCGATCGCCGTCCGGCACAACGAAAAGAAGACGGAGATTCCCGCCTGGGCCCGGAGAGCCGCTCTGCTCGCCGGTACGGCGGGGCTCATGCACGATCTCGGAAAATTCGGCAACGTCTTCCAGGAAAAACTGAAGGCATCCATGAAAGAATCCCGACCGATCGCCGATCCCGTCCGCCACGAATGGCTGTCTCTCCTCCTCTCCCGGACGTTCTTCGAGTCCCCCATGCCCGACTCGTGGGACACGTTCGCCCCCTTGTGGAACCCCGCATGGGAGACCCTGAAAAAGAAAAATCCTTCGGACCGATATGCCGCTGCCTCCCCCTTTCTCGCTCCCCTGATGTCGATGAAAGACGCGCTTCTTTATCTGATCGCCACCCACCATCGCCTTCCGTCCGGGAGCACGGGAATTCTCGACAACAAGAACCATGTGAGGCCCGGAAGCGAGAGGGTCGAGATCGACCCGGTCTCCTCGCCGAAATCCCGCGTCTTCGAGGCGATCCGGGATGAACTGTCCAGGATTCCTTCCCTTCCGGAATCTCCCGGTCAAACCGACGATCCCCTCTACTGGAAGTCCCTGACATGGATTGCCCGGATGGCCCTCATCCTGGCCGATCACTCGGTCTCCTCCCGTGAACCCTCTCCGGATGAGATATCTTCTTTTTTGGAAGG
>DAIBSV010000428.1 GCA_027415455.1 Nitrospirota bacterium
AGGGCCGATGTTCTACCTGAACCATGAAAAGGAGCTGGGGCTATCGGCGCGGCAACGACAGTCGATCCTCCGGATCGCCCGGACGATCATGCCGGAGACGATCCGGCAGGGGAGATCCATCGACCGGCTGAAACGGGAGGTCGAAAGGCTCTCCGATCCCCGGTTCCCCTTCCGGGAGGCGCGCCTTCGGCGCCTCCTTGCGGAAATCGGAAGGCGCGAGGCCCGGGCCGATCTCGCCCACATCGAGGCCCACCGGGCCTGCCTCCGCCTTCTGACCCCCGCCCAGCGGCGGACTCTTTTGTCCCTCCTCTTTCCCCACGGATGAGCCGTCCCCCGGAGGGGGCGAAGCGGCTTTGTAGAGGCAGCGCTTCGCCGTGCCATCCGGGAAGAACACCCAGTCTCGGTCACCCATGCGGGTGACTCATCCTTCCAGACCGACGCGACGCGCGATTTCCCGGGCGAGTCGCTCGAAGTCCCCATAGCACTGCTGAACATGGCTTTGATGGGCCCCGATCGCCCCATCGGCGGGAGTCAGAAGAAACATGGGCTTGCGGGATTCCATCGCCATCGGCATCAGGCTGCGATAATGCCGGATGCGGGAGATCTGATGGGGATCCGATTCCCCGACGGTCTCTCCTGGTTTTTCAAGGACGCTCTCCCGGTAGGTGGACGGGAGGCGTTTCTCCCATTTGGCATAGGCCATCGTGGAGCGGCCGAGACGCTCGGCGTGGAGCATGAGGACGTAGCCGACCGGTGTCATGGAGCCGGCCGGAAGATCGTCGATTCCCGGTGGTCTCTGCTCCAGGGCCTTGGTCCATGTCGTGCGCCATTTTCTCAGGGCGGGTCCCAGGTTCTTCAACCCCTGCAACGAAAAAAGGTCCGGCACGACCGGCATCACCACGTGGCTGGAGGCCACCAGGGCGGCGCGGTTGATCGCGCCCAGGTTGGGACCGACGTCGATGAGCACCAGGCGAGCCTCATGACGGGCCGCCGCCTCCCGAATGATTCGCCAGAACGCGCTGGTGACGCGGAACGCGCGTTCCCGTCCCTCCAGGCAACGGGGCCATTCGGTCGAGAGATCGTCCTCGATGCGCGAGAGGGCGAGGTCGCCGACGATCAGGCCGAAGCGGTCGGAAACGGGTTCGATATGGGCGGGGCGCACGTCGCCCGTGCCTCCGAAAAGGGGGTCCAGTGCGCCCTGCAGCGTCTTGGGATGCCCGTTGTCGGGCCAGAACGACTCGAGCCTCTCCAC
>DAIBSV010000429.1 GCA_027415455.1 Nitrospirota bacterium
AAGGAGAGGGAGAGATTCTTATCGGAACCCAGGTGGTCGCCAAAGGCCACGATATCCCGGGCGTCACGCTGGGAGTTGTTCTGGAGGCGGATGGCATGCTGGCCTTCCCCGATTATCGGGCGAGCGAGCGGGCCTTCGGCCTATGGATTCAGTTGGCGGGACGCGTTGGACGCCACCGGGAGGGTGGACGCGTCATTATCGTGACACGGGAGCCGGAGAATCCGATTTTTGGCTGGGCCAAAGGCTACGATATCCGCTCATTTCACGCCAGCCTTCTCGAAGAGCGGCGGCTTCTGGGCTATCCTCCCTTTTGCCGTGTCGCCTCGGTCATCCTCTCGTCGGCCACGGAGGAGATCATCCAGGAGGTTCTGGCCGAACCTTCTCCCTTCGGGCCTTCCCTTCCCGGAAACGGGATCTTCGGTCCGATTCCCGCCCTTCCCGCCCGTCTCAAAAATCGTTATCGGGCACAGATCCTGATCAAGGCTCCGACGGTCCGGGAGATCCATGACCGTCTTTCCCGGATCCGGGAACACTACCGGCCGGGGAAGAAAATTCTGGTGGAATGGCAGATCGATCCGTTCGACCTGACTTAGGGATCGGAATCCGGTCGAGATAGGCCTCGATCATCGCTGAGCGGGCCAGGGGTTCCCTCTTCATCCATCCCGACACACGTCCCTCTCGAAGGACGGGGAGCCCCTCCGGGCGGCGGCCGAGGAGATCGAGAATACGGCTTGGGGAATCGTCCTGAATGATGACAGGGCCCGGAACGAGCCCGGGAAGATGAGAGACCCGGACACCGTCCCACTGGGAAAAGGACCGCGTCCTCAGGATTTCCCAGGATAACTCCCCCAGATAGCGCCCCTCCCCGGACGAGACGACGGGGACCCAACCTTCGACTCCCTGGAGGAAAGGGCCCAGGATCACTTCCTGCACCCACATTTCCGGTCTTACGAGAGCGGGTACGGGAAGGAGCCACCGTTCAATGCCTTCCTCTTCCAGAATCTGGGCGATCCTGTTCCTCTCCCGAAAGTCCATGAGGATATTCAGCACGAGATACCCGAGAATCAGTCCCCCGAATCCGGAAATCAGCAGCCCCCTGGCGACCAGGAGAAGTCCCGCCAGAGAGAGGATGAATCCGCCGGCCCATCCCAGTTTTTCCGGAAGGCTCCCCATTCCAGGACGATCTTTTCCCGTCGCCTGGGAAAAAACCAGCCCAATCAAGACGCCCGCGTCGAAAGGAAAGCCCG
>DAIBSV010000042.1 GCA_027415455.1 Nitrospirota bacterium
AACGTCCGGACAGGATCCGGCGTGGTCCAGGGGATCTCCCACAAGCACTGTCGGCTTCTCCAGCGGGCCGACGGGTACGGATATTCACAGATGGCACAGAAAGGAGAAGCGGGAGCGGCGCTATCCCTCCCCGGCATGAATGCCGGGGTCTCCCGCGCAATTGGATGACAAGGAGGGTGGGATGAGAATTCGAGCGATCAAACAGCGAAAAAACGACACGGTACAACGGGTGGGACGCAAAACGGATGCCGAAAAACGGGTGGATCCCTTTGGCGGTCGGGATCCGCAGGTCGAATATCAGAAAGCCCTGGCACGAGGGGAATATTCCGGGGCCCAGTTCTGGTACATGCAGTTGAAGAAGGTTCCTCCGCACATCCAGTCGGCCCTTCTGGGTGTCATGTATACCGACGCCGAACACCAGGCACAGACCATCGGCCACCGAAGAGCGGTCAAGGCCGGCGCATGACACGGCGCTCGCAACGATTGTTGGCCGCGATAGCGCTTGTCGCCGCCCTGGCCGGGTGCGATAACGTGAGCGGGTCCGGAAACTCTCCCTCCACATCGACGGGGGCCCCCCTGGCGGCCAACAGCGTTCAGGTGACGGTGGGGCCGATGTCGGTCTGCGACAGCCAGAACGATTATCCGAACGAACCATGCACCTCTGTCACGGTCTGTCTCCCGGGAACGACGACATGCCAGACGGTCTCGGACATTCTTGTCGACACGGGATCGTTCGGTCTCCGTCTTTTTTCCTCCGTCCTGTCGCTTCCGAACGTGACGCCGACGTCCGGGACGGGAGAGTGCTCCTACTTCGGGTCGATGACGACATGGGGCCCGGTCACGAACCTGGACGTCACGATCGCCCAGGAGACGACAACACAAAGCATTCCGGTCCAGCTGATCGATCCGACGTTTGAAAACCAGTACGACAGTTCGGGCAACGGCGTTTCCGGCGGCGATGTCTGTGGCTCCGGGAGCGTGGCGGCGACGCCGTCATCCCAGGAACTCAACGGCATTCTGGGAATTGGCCAGGCGGTCACGGACGGTCAGTACTACTACGACTGTTCCGGGGGAAGCTGCACGCAGGTCTACCCCCAGGAAGTCGAGAATCCCGTTGCGGAAATGCCGGTGGACAATAACGGCGTCGTCTTGAGCCTTCCAGGCATCGGAAGCCAGGGGGCCCCCTCCGTCACGGGAACGCTGACGCTGGGCATCGGCACGCAGTCGGACAATACGCCGGGCAGCGTGACGGTCTATCAGGCGGAATCGTCGGATTCCATCGGAACGACCTTCAATGGAACGTCCTATACGGGTTTTCTGGACTCCGGAACCAACGATTATGCGGTGCCGGGCACGTGGAGCACGTGTAGCGGATGGTTCTGTCCAAGCTCGACCCAGACGGCCACGCTCGGAATCACCTCCGCCAGCGGCCAGACGGGAAGCTACCAGATCCAGATTGCCGATGCGAACACTCTCTTTGCAACGAACAATGCGGCATTCAACGATCTTGGCGCCCCGAATTCGGAGGATGACCTGGGCCTGCCGTTTTTCTTCGGACGAACGGTGTATGTGGGGATTTCAGGCCGGAGCACGAGCATCGGTTCGGGTCCGTTTTGGGCGTTCTAGCCGTCGATGGGTGCATGCACCCATCGACAGAAAGGGGAAAAAATGCGCATGGGCATCCAGGCCTTTTTAAGGGGGGGACTCGTCCTTCTTCTTGCGCCTCATCTCGCATTGGCGGCCCTGGGACAAGCTCCGTCGGAGCATCCCTATCGGGGGACGACATCGGGAACGATCTCCCGGGTGATCCCCCATGGCCCCTATACGGAGCATCGGACGGCAACGGGGAGGAGCGTTGTCCGTGAATTCGAGTCGAACGGCATCGTGTTTGCCGTGTCGTGGTCGGGAAACCGACCGCCGGACATGAGGAAGATCACGGGAAAGTTTCAGGAAGAATACCGGGAACTGATCGGACAAGTCTGGAAAGGGGGGAGGAGGACGGACCTCGAGGGAGGAACGGAGAATCTCGTGGTCAAGACAGGAGGACACATGGGGGACATCCATGGACTGATCTACGTTCCCTCTCTTCTTCCGTCCGGGGTCGATCCGAACACCTTGCCATAGCCATCGGACATTCCATGACGAGCGACAGAAATCGCGGTACGATCCAAAGGAACGAGTTTTTGGAAAGGAGGGAACGGGAAATATGTGGTTTTTTCAAACGATGACAGGTAGATGGTTGATTTCTGGCGGGCTTTTGGCCGGATGGTACGCCTGGTCTCCCTTTTTCCTCCCGTCGCGCTATCCGGTGGAAAGCCAGTCAGGGACGACCTTCATGCCATCGATGACGCAGTGGACGACGTGGCTTGTCGGGAACGATCGGACAAGCCGGGAATTTCACGCCTGGCTTGCGGCAGCTCATCCGGGTCTGATGCACACCTATGCCGCCATGGCCGTTTTGGCGGCCGCCGGTCCCTTCCTCCCGGGCGTTGTCCGAAAGATCTCGGACAGCGCCGCCAAAAGCCGGCGCGAGGCGGAAGAGCGAAAGCGGACTGCGACGTCGTCTCGTCCCGCCCGGGCGAGCTCATCGACGGCAACGGCAGAACCGGAGAATCACACGGAGGGGGCGACAGAGGAGAAATCCGAAAAAGAGCTTCCGAAACCTCCTCCGATCATGGAGTTGCGGGTGGCGAACGGGGTGCCGGTGCCGAACGTCTTTGGTCCGGACGCCCTTTTGGAGCGGTGGGCGAATTCGACGGACGCCGAGCGGGAAACGCCCGCCTTCACCGCCATCATCAAATCCCGAACAAAAAACCACTATGCCATGCCTCCGGTCGATCCCAAAGAGATCGAGAAGCTCAAGGAATCCTTTCCAAACTTTGTGGATGTGTTGGACTTCATTGCGGGATATTGCGCGGTGGGCAAGATCAGCGAGACGGGCATCATGGCGCTCCAGCCCTTGTTGCTAGTGGGGCCCCCGGGCGTCGGAAAGACGGAACTCATCTACAGCTTGGCCGAGATGCTGGGCGTTCCGGCCGAGGTGGTGGGACTGGGGGGAAACTCCGGGGGAGCCATGGTCCTGGGCGGGATGAATTCCGGATGGAAGGGATCCTCCCCGGGACGGGTGGCGAGCGTGCTGGCCAAGGGAATCGCCAATCCTCTTTTTCTGCTGGACGAGCTCGACAAGGTCCCGACCTCCAATACCAACGTCAGCAATCTGACGGATTATCTTCTGGGGGCGCTGGAAAAGACATCCGCCCGAAAGATGATGGACGAATTCCTGGGCCCGACGGTCCTGTTCGATGCGACACGCGTCATGTGGGTGGCTTCGGCGAACGAGGCCACGAAGATCCCGGAGCCTTTGTTGACGCGTTTCCAGATTTTTAATGTCGACAATATCCCGCCGGAAAAGATGCCGCCGGTGATCCGCAGCATTGCGAAAAAACTCCTCAAGGAGCTGGGGGTGGCCTCGAGTATCGATGTGGATATGACCAACGGGGCCATCGACCGCCTCGCGGTGATGACGCCCAGGGAGATCAAGCGCATCGTCAAAAACGTGGTTCTCGCGGCGGTGCGGGAGTCGGGCAAGAACGGCATGACAAAAACGACCGTGTTGATCGATGCCGAATCGGTGGACAAACAAGTCAACCACCCCGCCGTGAATGGTGGAGCTTGAAAGGAGGTTCGACAGGCTCGAGTTGACCAGGTGAAGCGGGTTCAAACCCGCTACGCGGGCCGAAGGGTACGGATATTGACAGAGAGCCAAACAGAAAGGAATGCGGGAACGGCGCTATCCCTCCCCGGCATTCCTGCCGGGGTTTCCCGCGCAATTGGGTGAAGGAGAACGTGTTTAACGCGGGAGAAATATGCGAAGTCTCATCGACAAAACAGAAAAAATCGAAAACATTCTTCTTGATCGCTTGATTGACGCCACAGGGAGATCGAAAGCGTGGGAGGAGGCCGTCGATGGAGTTCTGACGGCTCTCAATGACATTGTGGATGTTCCGTTCGTGCTGCATGCGGAAATGTTGGCGGGAAGCTCCTTAGATGTGGAGGTGGTCTGGCGCAGAAGACCCGAGGCGTCTGATCAGGAGCGGATTGAACGGAGAATTCTGGAGCAGCTGATCGATGTCAGGCGGTTGGACGAAGGAGAGAGGGTCGAGATACGATCGCGAGTCATCAATGTCGAAGAGCCGGAAGCGGAGATCGCATTTGACACTCTCGTCATACGGACGGAGTTCATCCGGCACTCCAACAAGAGTCGGGGATTTGTGGGGCTGGCCTTCCCGGAAGAGAACCCTCAGAAAGAGAGGAGGATCGAGACGCGCTCCGCTAAAAAAATTCTCGAGGTTCTGGAAGCGCTCAGGGTTGTCTGCGGAAACTCGCGCAAGGCGGAGTATTCGGAAAAAAGCGATCCGCTGACGAACATGCCGAATCAGAGGATGTTTTGGGAGCTGCTCGATTACGAGGTGGGGAGAAGTGAGCGCCATTCGGGATGTTTTTCAATTCTCTTCTTTGACTTGGACAATTTCAGGCACATCAATGAAGCCTTCGGGATCGAAGAAGCGAACCGATATCTGACAGCGTATGCGACGTTGCTGTCGGACCTCATGAATCAGGGAGAGATGGTGGCCCGATACGGCGGGGATGAATTCGTCATGATCCTCCCGGGAAAAGAACGGCAGGAAGCCGAAGAAGTCGCCAGCAAAATCCTGGGGCGGACGACGACGTTCAGCGTCCAGGGCAAAGAGGGGAAGGGGGACATGCGGACATCGGTTTCGATCGGGATGTCCACCTTCCCGGTTCATGCCCGATCGTCCCGCGACCTTTTCATGATCGCCGAAAACACCATGAGGCGGGCCAAACAGCTCGGCAAAAACAACATCACGGTTCCCAACAAGGACGATGTGGCCGACGTGTACCGCTCTCACAGCGAAAAGATCCTCATCATTCAGAAAGCGGTCTCTGAAAAAACCGTCGAACCCTATTTCCAGCCCATCGCCACGACGAGCGATCCCACGCCGATCGCATACGAAGTGCTGATGCGCATCCCGTTCGAGGGGCGCATCATCCCCGCCAACGAGGTGATCGATGCGGCCGAGGGCAGCGGAATCGTCTCGCAACTTGATCTGATTGTCATGGAAAAGGCTTTCGCAAAGGTCATTGAAAAAGGATTCGACGGGAAGCTCTTCCTGAATATGTCCCCCAAATCCATGCTTCTGGCGCCGCATGTGTCCAACATCAAGGCGATGCTGAGAAATTCAAAAATCAATCCAAAAAATGTTGTCTTTGAAATCACGGAACGGGAGACCATCCGCAATGCCGCCGTTCTGGAAAAATTTGTCAGGGAAATGAAAACGCTGGGCGTGGGCATCGCACTGGACGACTTCGGGTCCGGGTTTTCATCCCTGGTGTCACTCAAGCTTTTCCCTGTGGACTACATCAAGATAGAGGGCAGTTTTATCCAGGAATTGACCAACAAGGCCACGATCGACAAGGCCATCGTCGCCAGTATCGCGACACTGGCGAGGGAAACGGGAATCCACGTGATCGCCGAAGCGGTGGAATCTCGGGAAATTATGGAGATCGTCCACGACATCGGAATCCGCTACGTCCAGGGATGGTTTATCGGTAAACCGGAAAAAGAGATGAGCTAGTTGCCATGGGGCCCATTATTCCACTGTTTGTCGAGGGTGTTGTTCTTCTCGGAGTTGTTGCAGTCTCCGTCCGGTGGTCTGCCAGGAGAGAGCGGGAAAGGATTCTCTCCCGTTTGAAAATGATGGGAACGGACGCGGGACATGGGGCTCCGGAAAATCAGGAAGAGCGCATGTTACGGCGAGTCCTCGAGAGTCGGGAGATGGAGGCGAAAAACGAAAGATCCTTCCTCAAAACGAGGATAAAGATCGCGGAGATTTCCTCACAGATCTCCTGTCTCGAGATCAGCGACTGCTTGACGGAGGCGGAAAAAATCCTGAAAACGGCGTTTGGCGACAAGGGAAAAGAGATTGCAGTCATGCCTTACAAGAACTTTGTCAGGGAATCGAGGCCATCGGAGGAGTACTGTCTTGTGCCGATCGAAAGGGATAACCAGAAGGTGGCGATGATCGTGGCGCCGCGATGGGCCGAGGAACAACGAACGCTTTCGCTTTTGGAGGATGCGGCGGGACGGATAGGGAAGCTCTTGGGGCAGATGCAGACCATTGAACGGCTCACAAACGAATCGATCCGTGACCCCATGACGGGCATTTACAACAGACGGTATCTGGAGGAATTTTACCAGCATGTTCAGGGGCTGATCACGAATCGAGGTCTCTATCATACGTTTATCGTGCTCGATATCGATCATTTCAAAAAAATTAACGATGTCCATGGGCACCTGACCGGCGACGAAATCATAAAGAATATCGCAACATTGATCACTCGAAACATCAGGGTGGGAGACGATCTGCCAGTCAGGCTGGGAGGGGAGGAATTCGGGATCGTGGTCGCATCGTCCGTCACCAATGCGTACTGGATCTCAGAAAAAATCCGGCAAAAAGTCGCCGGGGCCACTCATCTGGTCAATGGATCCTCGATTCACTATACAGTCTCGATCGGCATTGCGCCCATCATGATAGGAAAGACTTTGTCGGAGACCATCAAGGAGGCCGATGATGCACTCTACCGAGCCAAACGGGCAGGAAGAAACCGCACGATTGTCGCCAGAACGGAAGACGAATCCTGGTAGCCGAACGACCCCCCCAACTTGGAATGCTTGTGGAAAAGCATGTGGATAACACGCTGAAAATGTAAGATGGGAGCCGACAGGACCCAGAATGACCAAAATTTGGACAGGGCTATGGTCAAACAAAAAAGACCCTGTTCGGACAGACAAGGGGGAGATCGGACACTTTCTCTCAAAAAACGGTAACAAAAAATAAGTATTCATGAGTTTTTAACGGAGAGTCGGACAAAACGCCGGACAGGTGTCTCTCCATGATAGGATCGTACGTTAAAGGAGGTGGAGTTTGTTTTCTATATCGTGGGACAGCGATGAGGCGGCATCATTCAAATGGCTCCAGAAGTACCTCAACGATACAAGCATTACCGATGTCCACATCAAGAAATCGGGAATCGGGATCCGCAGGAATGGATTGATCCAGAGCGTTGAAGACAAATTCTATACGCCAAACTTTCCCCAGGAGCTCCAGAGAAAATACGGCATGAGCTTCTCGATCGATATCGGGGGCGTCAGGGTTCGGGGGCAGGCGATCGCAGAGGGAACGGGCAACTGGGAGATGGCCCTCCGGATTCTTCCGAGGACGGTGCCGACGATCGAGGAGCTGGGGTTGCCGGACGTGTTCCGTCGTCTGAGTTCCTTTCGGAAAGGACTGACGCTTTACGTCGGCGTGCCCGGCTCGGGAAAAACGACAACCCAGGGGGCCCTCATCAACGAATTCAACAAAACGCAGCAGGGACACATCATCACGATCGAAGATCCGATCGAGATCATTCACCACCCCATCAACTGCATGATCACCCAAAAAGAAGCGACCTTGCCCTTTGGTCCGGACACGGTCTATCCGGCCGACGAGGGATACCAGATCATGCTGGAACAGCTTCTCCGGGAAGATCCGAACCTTGTCATGGTGGCCGAGACGCGTCATCCGGTGGCCATGGAGAAGGTGCTGACGATCGCCAACACCGGCGTACATATCATGTCGACGCTCCATGCCGAATCTGTCGCGTCCACGCCTCATCGCATCGAGGACATGGTGCCACCAGAAAAGAAGGACATGATCCGGTCTGAGCTGTCGATGGGGCTCAACGCCATCATCTTTCAGAAACTCGTGCCGACAAAGGATCTTCAGGGGCGGTATCTTCTGACGGAATACGCCTTTCTGAACGATACCATGCGCACGATGCTGAGAAACCAGGAAGATCAGTCCCACAAGATCCGGGGGATGATCTCCGACAAGGAACGGGAGAAGGATCCAGGGTTCCAGACCCTTGAAATGTCGGCGGCGCGCGGGGTCGTGGAAGGAAAGCTCGACCGGGACATGGTGGCGATGCACCTGACCCGTCGGGACGAGTTCCTCGAAAAAATCAAGGCTCTCGAGAAAGGACTCTGAAGATGCTCAAGATCTTCAAACACATCACGAAAGAAAGCGGGTCGAAACGGTTTTCCGACCGGGGCGTTTACGAAACGGTCGTCCTGGGACTTCTGCTCGCGGGGATCGCCACGATGATGACGGTCGCGGGATCCGTCGGACAAAAGATCTCGGGCCACGTCCGCGTCAAGAATGCGAAGAACGACCTGGCGGCGATCGGCACGCTGTCGGGCCTGGGGATGCAGTACTACATGGCCACGGGCAATGCGCCGACGGTCAACGATCTGGTCTCGGCCGGATATCTGCCGGCCAGTGCGGCCGTGTGTTCGTCCTGCAACGGCGGGCAAGGGGCGTATGTGACGCGCACCCATTCCCAGATCTCTCTGGGAGCCCCCACCGTTCCCGGAGAAATGATCGGCGTGAACGTCCAGTTGTCCAGACGTCAGGGACCGGTGGCCGCGATGTATCAGAACGCCCTCTCCGGAGCCACGATGTCGTCGGGGGCGAATGGCACCTACGAGATCGCCTGGAACAATCCCGTCTCGGGATCGCTGGCGGGACGCTACGTGGAGACGCATCCGGCGAATCCCAATGAACTACAACAAGTGAAGTCGGCGCTTTATGCTCAAGCGGATAATCCAGGTGCCGTCCCGCAGGTTGATAATCAAACAGGCGTCATGGATGTCCACGGAGATCTGACGATTCACCGAGGAACGCCAACGGGATACAACAATGGCCTCAATGGACCAATCGGGATTTCGACGCCGAGGATTTCGCCGCCGGTCGGGCAAGCGCACATCGACATGTCGAATGCGATCCTGGCGAACGTCGGTGCGGTCCAGACGAACCTGCTGCAAGGCCTGACCATTGTCGAACCCGGAAATTGGTATCAGCCGGGAGCCCCGCAAACAGGAACGTCGGGCGTTCTGTGTCTGGCCCCGTATACCTATCAGGGCTTTGGGTGGGGATACCACCAGTCGGGAGCCGGGGGTTCGGGAGGGGGCGAGTCCTACTGGGGAAACTACGGATACGCCATCATCCAGTGTCCGTAATCCTCTCGCGATAGCAGAGAAAAGATGCGCGCCGAACAGATAGCAGCGAAGAAAGGAGAGGCGGAAGTCGGCGCTATCCCGACCCGTAGTCAATGACGGGGTTTTCCGCAGAAAAAGATGCAGAAAGAAACGTTTAAGAAAACATTGGCATTGTTCGCCATCATTGATCTTCTCTCCACGACGGCGATGGTGAAGGACGCCTTCGCGACGGCAGGAGCTCAAACGCGATCATTAGCGAGTCAGGGAACGTGCAATTCCTGGCAAAGCGGCTATCAGAATCTCGGCGTCGCCGGAACGTGTGGTGATGGAAGTCCTTACTATAACTATGGCTATATCCATTACAACACGAGCAATGGGACCAACTACACAAACTACGGGCCCCAGGGATATTCGTACTGTTTCAGCCAATGGACGCAGGTGGTCGGTTCATGTAACTGCTGTAACTGTAATAGAGTACTCTGCGAAATAGGTGGACAAAGCCCAAGCCAATGTCACATTCATCGGCCGGGGTGCATAAGTTGCTTTCATTATGCTCATTAATGATTTCTCGATAAGAAACGGACGAAGAGAGCATATACGATGACAAAAGTTCAACTTTACGAGAATGTCTTAACCTCAAAGTCACTCGAAACCATCAGAGTCGGCGATCTCCTAAAACTCGGGAAAACATCAGGCGAGATTTGGGTCAGACTGGGTCGATGGGATGAAATCAAAGGAATTATGAATCGCATTACATTGTTAAAATCGATCGATGTGCCTGTTTGCTTTGAGGTTTCGTCAAGTTTTGACAATATTTACGAATTATTGGCCTTGAGAAGAAAAACGGGAGGAATGATCGGGATTCTTCCCGGGGAGGGGGAAGACTGGTTCAGAATCATCGGCAATACATTGAACTATCTTTTCACCGTTGACATCGCCTCGCTCCCATGGATTTTTCCCGTGAGCCAGGGACTGTTCTCGCTGATTCAGGGAGAACAGGAAAAAGGATTTTCGGCAACGATCCCCTGGTATGTCTTTCATTATGGAAACGATACATTAGCGATGACGGAATATATTCGCAACATGATTGTTTCTCAGGTTGGGGAAGAGGGTTTAGAGGCAATGCGCTCAGAATTTGAGGACGGTAAAAAATATTTTGAGGAGATAAGGGAAAATGGGAATAGCAATCATTTATCTAAAGCCCACGAACTTTTGTAATGTTGGGTGCGAGCATTGTTTCTTGACGGTTGAAACAAGAAAAGAAAAAGATACGATGCAACAAAAAACACTCGAGCAGTTTGCAATAACATTTAGCGAAATGAAAAAATTCTATTCTCAAGAGACACTAGATATCATTTGGCATGGAGGTGAACCCCTACTTATGCCAACGGAATGGTATGAAGACGCTTCTCTCTTTTTGGATAAATATTTTGGGGTTTATTCCCAATCGATGCAAACCTCATTGATCCCCTTAAAGAAAGAATTTCTTCCATTCGTAAAGAAACGGCTAGGAGGAGTTTTGGGGACAAGCTTCGACTTTAACTCACGGAAAATTAATGGATCGTGGAAGGAATATGAGCGTTTATACTTGAACAAGCTGAATATGGCGAGAGAGGAAAATATAGAGATCGGGATTATTATGACGGTTTCCAAGATGGAGCTTGGACACCAAAAAGAAATCGTCAAATGGTTCGAAAACAATGACTTCAAGAGCTTTCGATGCGAGAGATACACACAATATCTCCATCCCGTTCCAAATTATGTGACGAATAAAGACGTTTCGGATTGGAATATCGGACTGTTTGATCATCTTCTTGAACGAATCAGCACAGGAAAATCCCCTATTGTCGAGGATATTATTACGGCTGGCATAAATGTAGCGTATCGAGGACGCAGGGGGGATCGATGGGGAACAACATGCAGCAGTGATTTCTTTGTTGTTGAACCGAATGGTGATATATACAACTGTCCTAATAAAGCCGGCAACGAAAAACCCATGGGAAACGTCGCCATGGGGTGGGAGGGTCTTCTCACCTCACCGGAGAGGTTGCGGATGATTCAGGAACACACCTTCGAAAAAGCGGGTATGGGATGCCAATCCTGCACGTATTTCGAGACGTGTCGGGGCGGGTGTCCGATTCTCCCGACAGGAGAATCGACAGATCTGACAGATTGTGTGGGCAGTCGTCATTTCCTAGACCATATTCGCATGGTGGCGGACACCCAGGAAGGGCAGGCCCTCATCGAAACTTATCTCGCTTCCGCAGAAGAGAGTCGAGGGAGAGGACAAAATAATCTCGTATCTGGTGAGCTCGCCGAGATAGTTCAGCGATGAGCATTCCTATGATTTATCGAAAAAGCGCCGTACAGCTCCGGCGTTCAGGTCGGAGATATAAGGCGAGTCTCAGGGCGGGGCACGCCCGTTGCGCCTGTTCGCCGGGTCGCCCCGGCGAGTTCGTCGCCTGACCCTTCAGGCCGGCGAATCCATCCCCGTCTCCACAAGGGGAGGTGGCAGGAAGGAATCCCCTTCCTTACCGCTTTCGCGGCGCGCGAAGCGAGAGGGAGGGGAGGATGTCAATTAAAGCATGCAGGCAAAGAAGAAACGGCGGTCACCGTGTCGTGACCGCCGAATCTTTAAGAAACGGGAACGTACGTTAAAAGCACTTGGGAGAGCCCAAGAGGATCGGGAAAATCGTTTCCGACAGGAGTGGTTGGTAGGTCCGTCGTGGACGAAAGCTGGAGCGGAATGTAGTTGTTGTACAGGACGGTCCCGGTCGGGTTGTACACAACTGGAGGGTTGATCGATCGGTATTTGGCCACGTTGATCCCGACAGACCCCATCGCATAGTTTGAGAGATTGATGGGCGTCGTAAGCTGACCGTTGGTGTTCAGAATCGGAAGGGTGTAGGCGATGGGAAACGGCGCCTGTCCGTTGAAGCCGGAAGCGGACCCGAAAGCCACCTTGCCATCGAGGGTGAAATCGAGAGGACCGTCAATTTGACCGAACACGGACGAATAATACATGTCGGTCATTGAGGTGCAGGGGGTTCCGGGAAGACCGTTGGCGTCGACGGACGTAATGCCGAGACCGCCATCGAAGACGAGAATGAGATGGGCGTTGTCGCCGGGAATCGTCTGGATCCCCGTGAGGGATGCGCAGGCATCATCCTGCGTGCTTGAGTAGAGAGACAAAGCGCCGGTTGACGACAAGGTATAGTTATAAACGTAAGCAGACGACGTTTCTCCCTCGAAGGCCATAATCGCCGAGTCCGAGGGGGTGGCTCCGTAATAGCACTGACCTCCGGAAATCGAGATCTGATTGCCGTAGGAAACGGGAAGATGATTCTGGAGCACCCATATGCGGAGAGCGCAGCTTGTATTCGTCCCGTACGAATCCAGGAGAAAGTTTCCAGTAGCGGACAACTCGATCATGGGACATCCATAGACATTGCCCGTCTGAGAGGTTTCCGGCATCGCGGTCGTATTGACAGGGTTGACGGAAACGCCGCTCGACGACGCCACGATCTGGTAGGTCACGAGATTGCAGCCTCCGGAAGACGTGGCCTGGATGGAATAGAGATAGGGGCTCCCTTTCCCGCTGATGTTTCCGGTTACGGGCTGGTTCATTGCCATGGGCACGATCTGGGGCGTGCCGTTCACGGCGCCGGAGGCGGCCACCGGGGTGGCGATGATGCCGACGCAGTTGTTGTTGTACGAGGTCAAGTTCGGACAGGTAACATCGTAGTTTTCTCCGATGGACTCGGGGGGAGGATTCTGCCCGTATTCGTAGAGATACGCCTCGCTGATCACATACCCGACCGTGGGGGCGGAAGGGGAATTCGAGTTTGCGCCCCCTGGCCCACCGCTTGAATTATTGCAACCAGCGAGAAGGACAAAACCAAACATCGTCAAAAGACCCGCGATAGGGCCATCCCGTATCGCTGGCCATCCGTGACGATCGACAGTTTTTCGTGCCCCATGACAGCCGGCC
>DAIBSV010000430.1 GCA_027415455.1 Nitrospirota bacterium
GGATTCTTCCCCCCCCTCGAGACGATGTCCTGGCCCGCCGGAGTCCTGGGCTGGTGGGAAGGATACATCGCCACCTACCTCGAGCGGGATCTGCGTCAGATCTCCTCCGTGGACTCTCTTACGGATTTTCGGAGAGTCATGGAGGCGCTGGCCCTCCGAAGCGGAAACATCCTGAACCAGACGGAGGTGGCCCGTGATACCGGGGTCAGCCAGGCGACCGTCCACCGGTACACCAACCTCGTCGAAGTCTCCTCCCTTCTTTTCAGAATTCCGGCCTTCGCGGAAAATCGAACCAGACGCCTGATCAAATCCCCCAAAGTCCATTGGGTCGACCCCGGCCTGGCCGCATTCCTGTCGGGAATTCACGATCCCGAATATCTCCGCACCTCCCGGGAGGCCGGAGCGTTTTTCGAAACGCTGGTCTTCCTCCACCTCGCGGCCCTGACAGGCCTCATGGTTCCTCGGCCGAGGCTCTTCCACTGGCGGACGGTGTCGGGCTCCGAAATCGACTTTGTCCTGGAACAGGGCCGCCGCCTCGTGGCCGTCGAGGCCAAATACACGGGGGCCGCGCGCTATGCGGACACCCGGAATCTCCGGACCTTCCTCGACGAATACCCTGAAACGGCCGCGGGACTTCTAGTCTATGACGGTCGGGAGATCGTGCGGCTCCACGAAAAGATCGTGGCGGTTCCCTGGAGCGCTCTGGGCTAGCGGCCTGATCCGGGGGAGGCCAACGCGTCCAGAACCTCGCCGTAGAAGATCCTCTCCTGCTCGAGGCGCCCCCCTACCCCCGGCGCGCCTCTTTGCGGAGAGGGCCAGACCTCCTGTTCCGGGGGGGTGAGTCGCGAAAGGTCGCCCCCGAAGGGCTGGGGCTCCGGAACCCAGAGGGAACGGTGGCGAAGGGAGGTACAAGGATCCGGAATCCCTGTGGGCTGGAACCGGACAGATCGTGATCGACGAAGTCCAGAGATCCCCGTCCCTCCTGTCCGCCGTCAAGGAGGCCGTCGACCGGAGGAACCGATCGATCCGCTTCGCTCTCTCAGGATCCGCCAATCTTCTTCTCATGCAGAAGATCGCCGAAAGTCTGGCAGGACGGGCCGTCTACCTGAACCTGCTTCCCATGACGTACGGCGAACGCGCCTCCCGGCCCCCCTCCGGACTCCTGGAAAAACTGTTCTCGGGGCAATTTCCCGAAGAAGGGCCGGTGGATCCCCCGGGAGAGCCCACGGCGGAACTCATGCTC
>DAIBSV010000431.1 GCA_027415455.1 Nitrospirota bacterium
AAACGGTTCTGTCAGGGCGCGAAGGACTCCATCTTTTGGCCGATTTCGTCTCCCGGGCCGATGTTCTTCTCGCCTTCTTCGAGCAGGGACGTCTCAACCGGTATGTCCTACCGGAGTTCGTCTCGGGAGAAGAACCCCTTCTGGTCAAGAACGGACGCCACCCCGTCCTGGAGAGCCGGATGTCTGCCGGCTCCTTCATGCCCAACGACACCGAGCTTGTCGACGGCGAGTTCATCGTCCTGACGGGGCCCAACATGGCCGGCAAGTCGACCTACATGCGCCAGATCGCCCTCATCGCCCTTATGGCCCAGGCGGGCAGCCCCGTTCCAGCCGATATGGCCCGACTTCCGCTCCTGGATCGCATCATCGCCCGGGTGGGGGCTTCCGATAACATTCTGGAGGGGGCCTCCACCTTCATGGTCGAGATGACCGAGGTGGCGCGGATCCTCGCATCGGCCACCTCGAGGACGCTGGTCCTTCTTGACGAGGTGGGCCGCGGGACGGCCACCTTTGACGGCATGGCCATCGCCTGGGCCGTGAGTGAATACATCCACGACCGCATCCGGTGCCGCACCCTGTTTGCCACCCATTATCACGAACTCTCGGAGTTGGCCCGGACGCATCGCCGGGTTCGAAATCAGACCGTACGCGTTTCGATCCGGAATGGGGTCCTTGTGTTCGAACACCGGATTGTGGATGGCCGGGCGGAACAGTCCTACGGAATTGAGGTGGCGAAGCTTGCCGGGCTTCCCGCCCCTGTGGTGGAGCGGGCCTCCGAGGTGCTCTCCTTCTGGGAGGCTGGCCAGCCACGCCGCCTGCTCCAGAAGAGCCGGATCCTTCCGCCGGAGCGGGATTTTTCCATGCCCCTCTTTTCCTGGAAGAGTCGCCGGACGAAGGAAAAGCCAGACATTCAAGACATTTCAGAAGAGACCTAAAGGAGACATCAATGATGGAAACCATGCCGGGTGACCCGGAAAAACCAATCGAGGAGCTCGTCGAGATCCTTCGACAAGGTCCCCCCTCGGAAGTGTTGAAGGATGACGAGCTGTCGATGCGGTTTTCCGACATCCTGGACTTCCTCTCGGAGGACCGTCAGCTTGGGGAACTGGCCCAGCTTTCGGAAATGACCCCGGACTGGTCCCTCTTCATCCGGAACTATCTCGAGATCTCTCACGACCGGTTCGATCTCGAATTGGATGAAATCGGGGACGAGTCCATGGAAGAGGATCTGCATGAGCCGG
>DAIBSV010000432.1 GCA_027415455.1 Nitrospirota bacterium
CCCCCATGAACTCTCCCGGCCCCCGCATCCGGAGGTCCTCTTCCGCCACACGGAAACCGTCCGAATGGGCCTCAAGGATCTCGAGCCGCCGTCGGCCCTCCGGACCCGTCGCAGCTCCCGGGACCAGAAAAAAAGTTCCCGGCAGTCCTCCGCGCCCGATTCGCCCCCGGAGCTGATGGAGCTGGGCCAGACCGAAACGTTCTGCATTCTCCACAACCATGATCGTGGCGTTGGGAACATCGACCCCCACCTCGATGACCGTGGTCGCCACAAGAATGTCCAGATCCCCCTGGCGAAACCGCTCCATGACGGATTCCTTTTCCGTCGCGTCCATCCGTCCCGTCAGAAGCCCGATCCGATAGTCCGGAAAAAGGGCCGAGAGGAAACGGTGGGCATCCACGGCATTCTTGGCCTCGACCGTCTCCGACTCCTCGATGAGGGGATAGACGACGAAGATCTGTTCCTTCCTCCGAAGAGCCGGGAGAATTTTCTTCTTCCAGAATGCCTCCCCCGAATCGTTCACGACAAAGGTCGCCACCGGCTGTCGGCCCGGCGGGAGCTCGTCGATGACCGATATCTCCAGATCTCCGTAATAGGACAGCGCCAGAGAACGGGGAATGGGGGTGGCCGTCATGACCAGCACATCAGGATTCTGGCCCTTCGTCGCCAGAGCCCGTCTCTGGGCCACCCCGAATTTGTGCTGCTCGTCGATGACGACCATCCCCAGGTCATGGAAGGGAACCCCTTCCTCGAGAAGGGCATGGGTCCCGACGACCAGCTGCTGCTCCCCGGTTGCCAGTGCGGACAGCAGGCGCCGGCGATCCATCCCGCGGACGGCCTGTGAGAGAAGGAGCGGCTGGACGGCCTTCCCCTCCTCCGGACGGACCGCCAGGAAAACCTGCGCCAGGGTTCGGGCATGCTGCTGGGCCAGAATTTCGGTCGGAGCGAGAAAGGCCGCCTGGCGCCCCTGCCGGATTGCCTGAAGGATGGCAAAGGCTGCGACGAGCGTCTTGCCCGACCCGACATCTCCAAGAAGGAACCGGTTCATGGGGTGGCTCGAAGAAAGATCCTCCAGGATCTCCCCACAGGCACGCTTCTGGGCCTCCGTCAGGGAAAACGGCAGTCCCCGCTCGAAGTGGCCGAGGGAGGGGTCCCCTTCCATGACCTGGGGGTGGCCGTCATGACCAGCACATCAGGATTCTGGCCCTTCGTCGCCAGAGCCCGTCTCTGGGCCACCC
>DAIBSV010000433.1 GCA_027415455.1 Nitrospirota bacterium
GTCCGCGGCCGCCGCCACATGGAGCGGCGCCTTTCCGGCCAGGGCCGGCCGAGGGAGAAACAGGACCCCGGACAGCAGCAGAACGGCAGAAACCAGGGCAAGACCGGACAAAGATCCGACCCGCTTCATGTGAATACGCATTGTCACCCCCTTCTTCTGGATGAGATTGTCACGATTTCCGACGATTCCTATGACTCCCGGCAGGCCTTGCAGTGGCGCCCTCTCTTCACGCGAAAGGAACGGGTCGAAAGATCCATCCCCTCGAAGACCGTCATCCGGTCTTCCGCTCCGTGTCCATACCCGGACAGGATCCGGAGGGCCAGGACGGCCGCCATGGCCCCCACGGCCCCCGAAATGGCTCCCAGGACAGGGAAGCCCAGGGGATCCCACTCCGGATCACCCTCGGGGAAAAGGCATTCGAGACAGGGCCCACTTCCAGGACGGAGGGGAACCACCATCCCTTCCATCCCGTTCATCGCGGCGAAGACGAGCGGTTTTTCCGCCTTCCGCGCCATACGGTTCAGGAGAAAGCGCTCCTCGAAGTTCGTCCGGGCGTCGATCAGAAGGTCGGAGGAGGCGACCAGACTCTCCATCCAGGGCGAAATCCGGGAGTCGATGGCAATGACCCGGCACTCGGGCACCTGGCGGGAGAGGCGTTCGGAGGCCTGGGCCACCCGGCTCTTTCCCAGACCGGACCGCTCCATGAGTGTCTGCCGGTTCAGGTCGGGAAGCTCGAGATCCCCCGAATGGACCAGGACGAGCGTCCCGACCCCGCCCATCGCGAGGTATTGGGCCACGACCCCTCCGACCCCCCCGATCCCGGCCAGGAAGACCTGGCTCTTTGCGAGACGTCCCTGGTGCTCCGCCGTCCATCCCGGAAGGGTCGACTGCCGCTCGAGAAGGGCTTCGACGCGTTCCATCACGTTCCCTGCCGCACGGGGGATCCGCCCTGCCCGGCCTCGATGATCGCCATGAAATGGGACAGGATGGTCTGGGCGGGAACAATCCCCCGAAGGCGCCACCCCTCCTCCCGCACGATGGGGACCAGACGATCCAGGATTTCCGGCGGCGGGCGGTACCCCATGCGTTCGAGCACATTCCGGATGCCCGCGCGTCCCGTCTGGTGGGTCACGATGATCTTCCGCTTCGATCCGACCAGATCGGGAGAAAAGAGCTCGTAGTTCGCCGGCTCCTTGATGACGCCGTCCACATGGATCCCCGAAGAATG
>DAIBSV010000434.1 GCA_027415455.1 Nitrospirota bacterium
CATTGCATTGCCAAGATGGTAGGATCGTTTTGTTGAAGAGCAAACCATCATCAGAGAGCAGATGCAAAGCTGATCCAAACTGGACTGAACAAGATCGAAAACTCCAAATCTTTTATTTTCGGGGACATTCGGATTGAACCAATCCATGGGGAGGAAACAATGGTTATTGTGAAGTGGATCGGTTTGTCAAGACAGACAATATGATGAGGGGGCCTGTCCAAGCTGTAACGCGTGGATTAGACTGAGAAGGTCGTTGCAAACCACTCACAATCCAGAGCCCAAATACAGGAGGACAGGCCGTGACAAATTATACCAAATTTATCGGGTTGGACGTCCACAAGAAACAGATCGCCGTGGCAATCGCCGATTCCAGGAGTCAGGAAGTGCGCTCTTACGGAAACATTCCCAATACTGACCAGACGATTGTCTCTCTCGCCAAGAAGCTATCGGAAGACAACGCCCACCTGTCGTTTGTTTACGAAGCCGGTCCTTGCGGATACGTGGTCCATCGGCAGCTTTCCGAGGCTGGATACCGTTGTACTGTGGTGGCTCCCTCGCTGATCCCCAAGAAGGCGGGAGACCGGGTCAAGACCGACCGGAGGGATGCCCAGAACCTGGCGCGTCTCCATCGCGCCGGAGAACTCACCTCCGTCTGGGTTCCGGGAGAAGAGCAGGAGGCCATGCGGGATCTTTCCCGTCTTCGGGAGGACATGAAGGAACTCGAGCGCAATATGAAGCAGCGTCTCTTGGCCTTCCTGCTCCGGAACGGGTTCACGAAGCCGGAGAAGATCCGGAACTGGACACCCCGACACTGGAACTGGCTCAAGGAGCTCAAGTTCTCCCATCCGATCCAGCAGATCGTCTTTCAGGAATACTGTGACGCCGTCCTCGACTGCGAGAAGAAAGTCGCCCAGGCGATGGCCGAGATCGAGAGGGCTCTGGAGCACTATTCGCTGGCCCCCGTGGCGAAAGCCCTCATGGGACTCCGGGGCGTGGACGTGACCACCGCCTTCACCATCGTGGCGGAACTGGGTGATCTCTCCCGCTTCGACTCGGCGCCTCAGCTGATGGCCTATCTGGGCCTCGTCCCGAGCGAAGCCTCAAGCGGGGCAAAGACCCAGCGGGGAGGGATCACCAAGACCGGAAACGGCCATGTACGCCGGGTGATTGTTGAGGCGGCTTGGAGCTACCGATATTATGCCCGGATGACCCA
>DAIBSV010000435.1 GCA_027415455.1 Nitrospirota bacterium
CCGGCTTTAGCAAGAATGGATTTCAGGTTGGCGGTCTCGGCAACGACGGCGGCCAGGGCTCCCGAGGTGTTGTAGCTGTTCGGATCGGAGCAGATGGGCATCGTCAGGGCGACCGACTTGTTGACCGTAACCACATCCCCCGCCGACAGCTTGGGCTTGAAGGGCGTGAGGGCCGAGAGAACAGCGCTGTAGCTCGAGCATGCGGTGATGACAGATTCCGTCACCTGTCCGCCGGGAGGGAGAGTCTGAGTCGCGCAGGCCCCGAGAGCGAGAAGGCCAAGGGCCACGATAAGGGCTTTCGTTTTCATGAGGGATCCTCCTTAAGGTTTGGGTTCGGAAGTGATTTCGGGAGCCTTGACCGAGAAGCCGAGAACGTCCCGGACAAGACCTCCAAAAATGCCGGAGGCGAGAATCATCAGGGAGTCGATATCCCCGAGGACGGGTTGGAGCTTGGACTGCCAGACCGCCTTGGCCACAATCCCGCCGATGAAAATAAGGATGGAAGCGATCCCGATTCCGAGTTTGGTGTAAAAAAGACGATTGCTGTTCATTTTTCCTCCTACGTTTCCGGGTTGAACCACGCCCCCGTCTCCATCTGTTCTGCCAGCTCCGTGGCCCGTTCCTTCACCTGGGAGGCCCACAGCGAGTTCATCATCTGCTTGGCCGCCTCCGGATAGTTCGCCTCACGAACCGCCGCGAGCATCAGGTGGAATTCCAGGAGGTGAGAAATCCCCATGTTGAAGGTCATATTCCAGAGGACGCAGTAGCGCGGCACCGCGAGCGACGAGCACCACGGAAGGGCCGTCAGGAGATCGGTCTGTGCAGAGTTCAGGTCCTGCATCAGCCACGAGTCCGCTTCGGCTTCGGTGATGGTCTGGCCGGGGAACGCCGGAGTATGGCCGTAGCCGATACTTCGGTTCCCGAGCGTGTCCACGTAGGCGGTGAGCCTCAGCCCTTCCTGCCGCTTAATCTGATCGACCAGCTCCTGCGGGGGTTTCATCTCATCCTCCGTATCGCCTCGTAGACAATCCCGGCCAAGAAGCCTCCTGCCACCCCGAAAGCCGCGATCAGCAGGACCGCCTTCATGACCGCTCCTCTCTCTCCTGAGCACAGACCACGCAGTAGGGCGTGCCGGGGAGAGCCTGTCGGCGCTTCTCCGGAATCAGCTTTCCACACGAGTAGCACATCATCGGACTGATCCCCACATCGAGC
>DAIBSV010000436.1 GCA_027415455.1 Nitrospirota bacterium
CAAAAACAACATGCTCAAAAATGGATTTTCTCCAAATATGTACGGGCGGGGATGGGTTGAGTCGGATTTGGATTGAGTTTTTGTCTTGTTCCTTTTCGAGATTTGCGGTCCGCCCAGATTCAGGCCTGCGTCATGGGCAGAGCCGCAGCTTTTGATGGCGCGCTGGATATCACCAGACATTTGCCATGATTAAACGGTTTTTGCCAGCCTCCCGCGGCTCTCCCATCATCCGACACATATCCTTCCGAGTCCCTCCATGCAGGACCTTTCTTGCGCAATGCATCCAGGGCGCTTTGCAGCGATAGGGTCGAGCTTGCAAAGCGACAAGATACCGGCACAGCAGGCATGGATTTACCCGCCCCGGCCGGTATCCCGTCGTGATCCGATCGGCCCTTTCTCCCTCTATCGGTCGCGGAAACTGGAAGGGCGGAGCAATTTTCGCCCGGGACCCCCGGTCCTCCGCGTCCACCCGGAGACTCTCGCAAAATCTCTCCGTGCCGCTGCCCCTGAGTCTCTTCGGGCGGCTCTTTCCGGAGCCCCCCGGATCAGCCCCCCATTTTCCGACGGGAGAGGAGCGCTACGGCCTCTCGCACCGGGGGGAGATCCTTCCCGCCCGAAAGGCGGGCGAGGGCGTCCTTAAGCCCTGCCTCGTCCGGGGAGGCAACCCGAGCCAGGGCGAGGGCGGCGCGAAAGGAAAACCATTGGCACCCCGATTTCCGGGCCTCATCCCCAGCCCTCCGGAACAGGCGTTCCGCCTCTTCCCGTAACCCGACAGGATCGTGGTCGAGGAGGGCTTCCCCTTCCAGACGGTCGAATTCCGGATCGAAGAGGGCGGTTCCGGTCTGCAGAGACTCCTCACGACCCCTGCGGGCGGCCCCGAGGGCCTCCTCCGGGAGGCCGGCCGCAAGGGCCGTCTCCCCCAGAACCAGAAGGAAGACCGGAAGGATCCCCGGCGCCATCTCCCGGAGACGCGCGACCAGCTCCCGGGCCTCGTGGAGGGAGGCCTCGTCCGCGCGGCACCAGGCCAGGACCAGCCGGCCCATCGTCTCCCACTGGAGGTAGCCGAACTTTTTCGAGAGGGCGACGGTCGCGGCGGCCCGTTCGGCCGACCTCCTCCGGTCCCCACGAAAAAAATGAAGGTAGGAGGCGAAGGTCGCGGCGAATCCCGACGAATAGGGATGGTCGATGCGCCGGGCCCGGAG
>DAIBSV010000437.1 GCA_027415455.1 Nitrospirota bacterium
AGGTCGAGGGGGAGGTGTCGACGATGTGGGCCCGGAAGATCTCCGCGATGCGAAAGGCCTCCTGTCGATCTTCGGGACGGGTGGTGGTATTGACCTTCACCATGACCGTCTCCCGGGAGACGAAGGAGGATTCGGAGAGATCGACCACCTTGATGGTGTCGATCAGCTTGTTGAGCTGCTTGGTGATCTGCTCCACGACCCGGTCGTCGCCGACGGTCACGATGGTCATCTGGGCCACCGAGGGATCGGTTCCCTGCCCCACCGAAAGGCTTTCAATGTTGTAGCCGCGGGCGCTGAAGAGCCCGGCCACCCGGGTCAGGACCCCGAAACGGTTCTCGACCAGGATCTGGATGTGGTGCTTCTTCTGGGGGGTCTCGGCATTCATGCGGTAATCACCGCATCTTTTTCCTTGCGTCCGGCCTTGCCGGAGCCAGCCTTCGGCTGTGGAGGCGCCTCGAAGATCATCTCGATGTTGGACCCCCCCGCCGGCACCATGGGGAAGACGTTCTCCTCGGGATCGACCATGAACTCCATCAGGACGGGACCCTTTGTGGAGAATCCCTTCAGAAGGACTTCCTCGACCTGGTCGGTCTTGGTGGCCCGGAAACCGGCCACGCCAAAGGCTTCGGCGAGCTTCACGAAGTCCGGGCTCTGTCCGATGAAGGATGAGGAATACCGCCCCCCGTAGAAGAACTCCTGCCACTGGCGGACCATTCCCAGGTATTTGTTGTTCAGGACGATGATCTTGACAGGAATGTCGAGGGAGGCCACCGTCGCCATCTCCTGGATGTTCATCATGAAGCTGCCCTCGCCCGTGACGGCGAGAACACGCCTCTTCGGGAAAGCCCTCTGGGCCCCGATGGCCGCAGGAAAGCCGTAGCCCATCGTGCCGAGCCCGCCCGAGGTCAGCCAGGTCCGGGGGGTCAGGAACTTGAAGAACTGGGCCGTCCACATCTGATGCTGTCCCACGTCGGTCGAGACGATGCAGTCGCCCCCGGTCAGGTCGAAGGTCTTCTCGATCACGAACTGGGGCTTGATCACCTCGGGATCCTTCCGGTAGGTCAGGGGATGCTCCTCCTTCCAGCTTTCGATCTGCCGGTGCCAGGATTCGAGCGGAGCCAGCCCCTCCTCGTCCCGGATCTTCCGGAGATCCTCGAGAAGGTCGGAAAGGATCAGACGGGCGTCGCCGACGACCGGT
>DAIBSV010000438.1 GCA_027415455.1 Nitrospirota bacterium
TCCAGGACCGAATGGCTCGTCCTCCTCAAAACCCCCGACGGGGAGATGAAGTTCGCTTTCTCGAACGCTCCGGAGACTCCTTTCCTCAAAATTACTTGGAACACATATCCTGAAATCGCTAGGATTCCGATCAACTCACATGTCAGCATTGGGACTTGATTCACTATAGTTCGAGTTCAAATCTCAGTCAATCGACTTCAGACTCTGAACCGGTAAATAATGTAAACGGGCGGATAACCCAATCCTGAAGACCAGAGCGGATCTTAAAAAAAGTAAAATGACCGAATTGATCATCTCCTCGATCCAGACAGAGGTCGACCGCACGACAGGCTTGTGGCAGGAAATCGTCATGGGAAGCTCCTTCCAGCCCGTGTGCGGAGTGGCACATCGGAGAATTATCGGCTACGAGGCTCTGGCTCGTTGAGGGGATCCATATGGATCCCCTCTTTTTCCCCGGAACATCTTTCCCATGGCAAAGTCCCTGGAAGAGACTGTCTTTCTCGACCGACTTCTTCGAACGATCCAACTTCTCGACTTCAGGAATTATTTCACTGAACCTCTGTGCCTCTTTCTCAACTTCGTCTCCATGGTCGCCACAATGGGCCATAATGATGGAGATTTTTTCAAAGAGATTCTCGCATGGACTGGAGTTGACCCACAAAAACCGGTCATAGAAATTCTGAAGGCGGCCATCCGAAAAGCCTCCCTCCTGACCAAAACCGTCGCCAACTACAGGGAATGAGGGACATTAGTCGCACTCGATGATTTCGGGTTCGGCCACTCAAGTTTTGACCGGATCTGGTCAAACAAACCGAAAATCGCCAGGAAGTCCGAAGACTCTTAGCGGAAATTGCTTCACCGATCCGGGCATCGGAAGTCCTCTGTCTTAAGGTCTTCTTCCTATCTTTCTATCCCCCCCTGCATGATTGGACCTTGTTCCGACAAGACTTCAGGAACGCTTCTCCAGATCATGGACTCATTTTGTCCGAAGAGGTAAGCTTGACACGATTTGGTACTGCCGTCCCTGTTCCCGGTAATGATATGTCTTCAGGAAATTCCAACCATTTAGGAGAGCATATGAGCAAAATTCTTGAAGAAGTCCTATCTGCAAATAACACTACAGCGGCTTTTTGGTTCCCCCACCCTCGGCAGGGGGCAGCCAGACCCTGGCAGGAACGTCGATTGGATC
>DAIBSV010000439.1 GCA_027415455.1 Nitrospirota bacterium
CGTCTTCGGGAAACAGGACGCCGCAGTCGACGACGATGATGCGGCCTTCGGTCTCGTAGACGGTCATGTTCATGCCGACCTCTCCGATTCCTCCGAGGGGAATGATGCGGAGAGAGGGGAGGGAAGGGGGCGGGGCGGCGGTGTGGTCGGTCAAAAGATCCTCCTGTGAAAAATGTTCATTTGATTATCGTATCAAAAATTCCGGGGTTGTGCGCACGAAGGGTCCGGGAGAGATCGAGCCAGCCTTCGGGGGGAATCGCCTCGGCCCTCAGGGCCGCCAGAGAAGGATTTCCGGAAAAAACAGTTTCGACCGCTTCACGAAGGGGAGTCGTCAGGGAATTTCCGAAGGCGTTCCGGAGCGTTTTTCTCCGGTAGGTGAAGGCGCATCGCGCCAGGTGGATCGCTCCGGGAACGGCGGGGTCGAGTCGCGACGGGCGGGGCCGGAAGGCGAGGACCATCGACTGGACCTTCGGGGGAGGGAAAAAGGACCCCGGACGGATGTTGAAGAGAGGGTCCGCCTCCGAGAGAAGGGCCGTGGCGACGGAGAGGGATCCGTAGGCTTTTCCTCCCGGCTCCGCGACGATCCGTTCTCCGACCTCTTTCTGGAACATCAGGACCGCCTGGAGAGGAGGAGAAGGGGCGGAGATGATCTTCATGAAAAGAGGAACCGAAATGTTGTAGGGAAGGTTCGAGACCAGGAGATAGGGATCCTCCCGGAGATCGAAGGGGTCCTCCAGGGCATCGGCGTGCCGGATCTCGAGGCGCGGGCCCAGAAAGGAGAGCTGGTCCCGGAGCGTCGGCAGAAGCCGGGTGTCCTTTTCGACCAGGATCAGGTGGCGGGCCCTCTCGGCCAGAATCCGGGTCAGGATCATTCGCCCGGGGCCGATCTCGAGGACGGGAAGCTCTTCCAGAAGGGCCGGGTCCAGGGCTCCCACGATCTTTCGCGCGATTCCCGGGTCCTTCCTGATAGGATGGCGTGAGGGCCATAACGGGAACACTCCACGAAGCGGCTCACCGTCCGGCCTCTGGCGGAGGTTCCGGCACGTGGCGGAAATCTTTTAGCGTCTCTGTCAATAATCGGCGAGGATTTATTTTACCCTATGGTCCTTCATAATGGAAATCAAGAGAGGCTTCCGCTTCCCGCCAAACATCTCGGACAGCATTTTCTGACGGACCCGGGAATC
>DAIBSV010000043.1 GCA_027415455.1 Nitrospirota bacterium
TGATCGTTTCAGGGGTTGCTCAGGAATCCTTGCGGCGGTAGTCGGGAAAAAGAGTCGGGGCCATGGGCCGGTCGGCTCCCTCGAATTCGCGGGCCAACGCTTGCTCGAAATGGTCGACATGAGCCATGGAGACCTCTTTCCAGGAAAACGGGGCTCTCTCCCGGGATTCTTTCACGGCTTCAAGACCGGCCCGGCGGCCAAAAACAAAAAGCTCGAGAAGGGAATTTCCCATGAGCCGGTTGGTCCCGTGAAGTCCACCCGAGGCCTCTCCGGCCACGAGAAGATTCGAAATGGAGGTATGGCCGTTTGGATCGGTCTGAAGGCCACCGTTCTGGTAATGAAGGGTCGGGTAGACCAAAATGGGAAATCGGGTCGGATCGACCTGATGACGGGTCATGAGTTTTACGATATTCGGAAAACGCTTTAAGACGGTTCCCTCACCGGCTTCCCGGTCGATCGAAGCGAGATCGAGATAGACTCCCGATGCACCAGAGGGGGTGGGCACTCCCCGCCCTTCAGAACACTCCCTGATGATGGCAGAGGCCACCACATCCCGCGTTTCAAGTTCGTTCACGAATCGCCGTCCGAGCCGATTGTACATGCGGGCTCCGGCGCCCCTGACCGCTTCCGTGATCAGCATTCCGGCCATCTCGGACGGGAATATGACCCCGGTGGGATGGTACTGGAAGCTATCGATGTGAACGAGTTTGGCCCCCATTCGGTAAGCCATGCACAGCCCGTCCCCCGTGGCTCCAAAATGATTGGATGTCGCAAAGCCCCCCAGGTGGAGCCGTCCGGTTCCGCCGGTGGCCAGGATCACCGTCCGGGCCTTCACATACAGATACTTTCGACTGTCCAGATCCCAGAGGACAGCGCCCGCACAGGCTCCGCCTGGCCCTTGAAGAAGCTCGACCGCCGGAGAAAATTCGAGAATCTCCACCGGGGCGTTGACGACGTCTTCCTTCAGAACGCGGATCAGTTCGAGACCCGTGTAGTCCTTGGCTGAAATGAGTCTGGGGCGGGATGTCCCTCCCCCTTTCCGAAGAGAGAGGTTCCCTTGGGGATCCCTGTCGAACAGGATTCCCCGCGAAATGAGCCACTCCACCATTTGCGGACCTTCCTGGACCAAAACGGACAGAAGGGCCGGATCGTTCGCCCCATGCCCACCCCGAAAGGTATCCCTGAAATGGTCGACCGGACTGTCTCCCTCTCCGAGGGCCGACTGGATGCCCCCTTCCGCCATGACCGTGTTGGAATCTCCCACACGAAGCTTGGTGGCAAGAAGGACGCTCGCCCCCTTTTCGGAGGCATGCAGAGCCGCCGTAATCCCTGCCCCTCCTCCCCCAATGATGAGGACATCCACATCCCGATCGGGGTGGTCCGGAATGAGCCGGGGGCCTTCTATCCTGCTGCGGGACTCAAGGAGGGTTGCGACCTCTTCCGGAACCACCGTTCCCGCATTCGGACCGACCCGGATAGTCGCCTTTCCTTCGGGCCTGTAGTCCGGGTAAAAGGATTTCAGAAGGCTTGCTCGCTCTTCGGGAGAAAGGGCCGAAGGGGGTGTCTCGTCGAACTCCGGCATGTGAGCATAAAACGAATCGACCAGATCGGACATTCTAGGATTTGACCTCGCATTCTTTTTTGAGTTCCTCCGGAGAAAGAGCGAGAAGACGGTCCATCTCCTTCGAAAAGATCCCTTTCTCGATTTCGCCCAGTCGTGTCCTGAGATTTGTCGGAAACGGAAGCTCCTTGGCTCCATAAGCCCTGCGCGCATAGAGGGCGATTTCATGGGGGGCCATTTCTGCGATGCACCGGGAAACGCACAATCCACACATGACACAACTCATCGTCAGCTCGGCGACCGCCTTGAAGTCCCCGAAATTGGCCCGCCATACCGAATCGCGAACATCGATTCCCTGGGGACAGACCTCGGTGCAGGCATTGCAGTTCCGGCATGTCGCCGACTCCGGATAGAAGGTGAAGAGTTCTTCTTTCGGATCGGTCAGGCTTGCCACGTCGTAATGGGCTCTCTGGATCGGGTAGGAATCCAGCATCGAAAAGCTCATCCCGTCCTGGACGAGGGTCTGGCAGGCGAGGGCGTTCCTCAACCGGAAATCCCCCTTCATCCGGTAAACGGTCGCACAGGCGCCGCACACTCCTCCGAGGCAGCCGATTCCATGGATGACCTCATGGCCGGTGTACCACATCGCCTGGACCATCGTCGACCCGGCGGGAACGTCATACTCCCTTCCATTGATCGACACGTGAACCATGGTCTCATGTTCTTTTTGGGATGTATCCATATGTCACTCCACAAGCTTGCTGGTTCGTTTTGAATGGCGCTCGGAGAAAAAAAGAGGGCAAAGTCAGAATCCTTTACCATCCCACCTCAAGAGTCGGCGAGGCTTTCAAAATTCAAGACATCACGTGACTTGTTCGGGAGTTAAAGTCTACCAGAGAGGACCAGACCAATTCAATCAGAT
Source organism: Nitrospirota bacterium (assembly GCA_027415455.1). The sequence continues at coordinate 2,484 of DAIBSV010000043.1, forward strand.
CCCTTTGGGATTCCGGTCATTGCTTGTTTCCGGAGAGAATGTCAGGGGTATATTCAGGATTTCTGACGGGGAGGGGTCTTGTCGCGGGGACCATTTTCATTTTTTCGCCAGACGCGAGGAAGGCTGGGATCGAGAAACGGGCGTTTTTCCCTGGCTCCAACCGGGGCCGGGTGATACTGGATTGCATAGACACGAAGAATGGTGAGGGCGAGAAGAACCATGACGAGCTCGATGTAACGAGAAAGAGGCTCATTGGAAAACCATGTGACGAGGGTTTCGGAGAGAAGGACCGCCAACACCGAGTCGACGATATACGTCACCTTTACCCGGCCCAGCGTAAAGTATGTCAGGATTGTTCTCGAGACTTCAAGGAGCGCCAGAAGGAGCAAAATGTTGACGAGAAGAGACTTCAGCATGGACAAAAGACCATGCCGTGCATGAATGAAAGCCTGCTCGATCGTCTCCCAGACCCCCCAAATCATGGAGAGAAACATGATCAGGAGAAGTGTCAGAAGAACAAGCTTGACCCCTCCAAGATACCAGGAGGGAAACTTTTGCTCGATTTCCTCCAGTGGAGGAGGAATGACCGGTTCAATTTTTTCTTCCGGCATATTCTAGGGGATCCTTCATCTGCCCTTGGTAAAGTTCCCTTGGCGTCATTTTTGGTGCGCGACTGGAATGCCTTGATGTCTGCCCTTTTAAGATTCTACAAAAAAAAGATCTCCAAAACATCAAGAGGGAAAGGCAATGCCTTTCCCTCTTGATTGAAGGCTCCTTGAGCGGGCTACGATTTCGAAGGAACAGGCCTGACAGGTGTGCCGTCATAGGCATAGGTTCCTTCTTCGAGGCGGCGGAAGGGTTTCTCTCTCTCCCATTCCTCGACGACATGCGCCACAAGACCGGGGATCCTTCCGATGATGAAAATCCCCTTCCCTGTCTTCCAGGAAAGCCCCATCTCGGAGATAATCGCGGCGATCATCCCATCGACATTCAAAGGAAGGTTCTTTCCGCTTTTCGCCTCGAGCTCGTCCTGAACCGCAACGGCAAACTCGACAAATCGTCCCATATAGCCGTATTCTTTTGCCAATTCCAGAAGACGCATTGTCCGCGGGTCCCGTTTGTAGAGCTTATGGCCATAGCCGGGAAGTCTTTTCTTTTTCTTGTCGAATTCCTCCACAACGTTCTTGGCGTGCGCCTTGACATCGACCACATCGGCAGGGAAGTTTTCCTGGTAGATTCTGGCGCATTGTTCAATCGCACCCCCATGCGAGTCGCCCAGTGTCAAAACACCGGCCGCTACAGCCGCGTTGAGGGGGTTGCCACCGGAAAAGACGGTCCGCGCGGCAACGACCGAGGGAGGGCCAATGCCATTGTCGATGCAAGCCACCAGCATGGCTTCCATCATTTTCTTTTCCCGTTCGGTCGGAAGCTCTCCCTTAAGGATCAGGTAGATCGCCTCCGCGAAAGAGACGCGTCCGACCAGGTCGTCAAGCGGGTATCCCCTGACCACCGGTTTCCCGTCGACCTGACCGCCAACACGGGTTCGCCACTTAAGATCCTTCTCCTCATTCTCCTTGCTCATGCTCCATCCTTTCTCAATTTGACCATCAATGACCCGGCAATCAAAAAAAGGGCCGGAAATATTCCGGCCCCGAAAGTGCAAAAAGATCAGGGAGGTCTACTTGCTCCGCCCCTTGACGTAGGCCAGTGTTCCACCGGCCCGGACAATCTCGAGGTCCCGTGCCGAAAGCGAATGCTTGACCGGAATCTCGATCTTCTTCGTCAGGTTCTTGAGCACAAGGGTTCCCTTTTCAAGCCCGGCCGTGCTGAACTCGAGCTGATCGTCCCTGTCGATCTTGTCATAATCGGCTTCGTTGACAAAGGTCAAAGGCAGGATTCCGAAGTTGATGAGGTTGGCCAGATGAATCCTGGCAAAGCCTTTCACAATGACGGCCTTCACGCCCAGGTACATGGGGGCGAGAGCCGCATGTTCACGACTTGAGCCCTGACCGTAGTTCGTTCCACCCACGATGAATCCTCCGCCGGCTTCCTTGGCTCGCTTCGGGAAGGTCGGATCCACTGATTCGAAGACATATTGGGAAATGGCCGGAACATTGGAGCGGAGCGGGAGAACCTTGGCTCCGGCAGGCATGATGTGGTCGGTGGTGATGTTGTCCCCGACCTTCAGAAGAACCGATCCTGAGACCGTTTCGGAAATGCGATCCCGTGTTGGAAGGGGTTTGATATTCGGCCCGCGAAGGACTTCAACGCCGTGGCCATCCTTCGGGGGGAAGATCATCATTCGATCGTCAAGAATATACTTTTCTGGAATCGAGACCTTTTCCGCCTTGACACCCAGGTCACGGGGATCGGTGATGACCCCGGCAATGGCGCAGGCGGCGGCAACCTCGGGGCTGGCCAAGTAGACTTTGGCGTCCTTTGTCCCGGATCGACCTTCGAAATTGCGGTTGAAGGTGCGGACGGAAACCCCACCGGACGGAGGCGCAAATCCCATTCCGATACAGGGTCCGCAGGCTGATTCGAGAAGACGGGCGCCTGCGGTGATCAGGTCTCCCAGAACGCCGTTTTGGGAAATCATTTCCAGCGTTTGGCGGGACCCGGGAGAGAAGCCGAGGCTGACCGAAGGGTGAACCGTCTTTCCCTTCATGATGGCTGCAATTCCAAGAAGATCCTGATAAGAGGAGTTTGTGCAAGAACCGATCGCCACCTGGCTCACAGGGGTGCCCTGAATTTCCCGAACCTTGACGACATTGTCCGGAGAGTGGGGCTGGGCAATCAAGGGTTCGAGCGTATTGAGATCGATTTCGACGGTCTCATCATAGGTCGCATCGGCATCGGCGGAAAAGGGGGCATAATCGTTTTCCCGTCCCTGGGCCTTCAAATACTTCCTTGTTTCTTCGTCCGAGGGGAAAATCGAGGTCGTCGCCCCCAGTTCGGCCCCCATATTTGTGATTGTGGAGCGCTCGGGAACGGACAGCCCCTTGACCCCTTCTCCACCATATTCAAAAATTCTCCCCACGCCTCCCTTGACGGTCAGACGCCGGAGAAGTTCCAGGATCACATCCTTGGCCGACACAAAGGGCTGAAGCTTTCCAGTCAGCTTGACCAGAACCACCTTGGGCATGGTGGTATAAAAAGGCTCTCCCCCCATCGCCAGTGCCACGTCAAGGCCTCCGGCGCCGATGGCCAGCATTCCGAGGCCGCCATTGGTGGGAGTATGGCTGTCGGAACCCAGGAGGGTCTTGCCGGGCTTTCCGAAACGTTCGAGATGCACCTGATGGCAGATACCGTTGCCGGGACGCGAAAACACGATCCCATATTTCGCGGCCACCGTCTGGAGGTAACGATGATCATCCGCGTTTTCAAAGCCGGTCTGAAGCATATTGTGGTCAACATAGGATACGGACAGTTCCGTCTTGACGTGGTCGAGGCCCAAGGCTTCAAACTGGAGGTAGGCCATAGTTCCCGTCGCATCCTGCGTCAGGGTCTGGTCGATTTTGATTGCAATTTCCTTTCCGGGAACCATTTCACCGGAAACGAGATGATTCTTGATGATCTTTTGGGTCAGGTTAAGCGCCATTGCTTAATCTCCTTGGCAGGGGATGGGTCCACACATCCGGGGACTAGATTCGTCTCTCATCCGATGAGAGAGCCCCGGCAACAAACACGCACCTCAAAAAACAATTTGGGCGCGGAATCGCGTCCAAATATTTTATCCTGATTTTATGGCAAAAAAAAGCCCCCATTTTTAGTCCGAAAAATGGACAAAAAATGGGGGAAGAAGAGAGATTTTAAGAAAGTAAGAAAAAGTTCTTTATGGCCAAAGATGGGTCGCTGAACCCGGCAACCAAGCTTTCATGTGGTTTGCACTTTCGGCCCCTTCTCCCAGAAAAATGATGAAAAAGAGAAGCGCCGCCAAAATAATCACACCGCCCACGATCGCAGGTCCCGTTGCCATTTGTGCTCTTTCTTCTGCCATTTTCCTTCACCCCCCTTCGATTGATTAGCCCCTAGAATGTGGAGTAAAGGGGCTTCACATGCTCGGTCGTGCTGTCCTCGAAATCACGAGGAACCCCGAGCGATTCTATTGCCTTCACAAGATCGTGGTAGTAAAAGGCAACCTTCACGGGATATTTTTTTCCCGCCGCTTCAAGCCGGGCAATCTTGTCAGTCGCCTTGCCCATGCCGCGCTCCACGATGGCCCCGGCATGCCCAAAGGCGACCCCTTCCGGCATCCGCTCCTGGAATCGGCCCGAGATAAAGGCCGCTACCGGCTTGTCAAAGCCGCCAGAAAGAATCAGGTCAGCAACCTGTTCTTCGTAAGAGCCCCCCGGCTCACCCAGCATGGCAACACCCTTGACCCGGGGATCCCCTTTGATCTCTTTCAGCACGTCCGCATAGGTGGTATTGGAGATGATATCACCACCAATAGCCAGCGCCATGTAGGTTCCCCATCCGCGCCGCCGGAACATTTCAGCGGTCGTGACGGTCAGACCGCCGCTCTTGGAAATGACCACAATGCCACCGTCCCGGAATGCAACCGAAGGATCCTTTCCTCCGATGGCTCCAACCCGGCCGACGGAAGGAACGAAGCACCCGAGACTTGTCCCTCCGACAATAATGGCTCCCCGGCGAACCTTCTCCTGGTAAATAATCTCCGAATCACGAATGGGGACATGTTCGGTGATAATATACAGAACCTTGATTCCATTGTCCAGACACTCCATGACCGCATCCAGCACAGAAACGGGGGGCACGTAGATCAGGGCGGTGTTCAGAAGCTTTCCGACCTTCGGATCGCTGACCGCCTCTTTCAGGGTATCGAATACCGGAACCGGCAATTCGGTCGAGCCTCCCTTTCCGGGAGTAATCCCCGCCTTGACGATCCCGGGGTAGAGAGCCTCCGACTCCTTGATTACCTGGGAGGCCTCACGGCCGGTAGCCCCAATCACGACAATACCCGTCTTGTCATTCAGATAGACAGTTCCCTTCAAGAGATTCCCCCTCAGTATGATTTGAAAGCCTAGACGACCTGCTCCGGCTTGTATCCTACATGCTTGATCATGAGCTCTTTCAGTCGGATGGGCGCTTCCGTGATGGGAAGCTGCGAATCGTATATCTCCCCACGGATTCCATTCCGGACAAAGCATTCGTGAAGCATCTTGAGCCCCTTGACATATTCGGGACCGGACCGCCGGACAACCCAGACAAGGTTCTTGTCGAGCTTTCCTTCGGCATTCATGTCGTCAAGCGCCTTGGCCAGACCTTCGCCCAGGGTCACATCGATCCGGGTGTTGCTGGCCGTTCCGCCGCAGACAAGGACCCCCTTCAAGCCGGGCTTCGACAGAATGATCCTTGAAATCCGGTACATTTTTTCCGCAGGCGGATTCCCTCCGATATCGGTCAGATTGGCGATTCGAAGGCCGGCCTCGATCGCAGTTTCCGCCGTCACCGTTGAACCACCACCGCCAAAGGTCATCATCGCGATGTCTCCGTCGAGCTCCACATAGGAGCCCGCCTTGCCCCGATGATCTCCCTGGTCGATCAGGATCGCATCCTGCTCACGCTGCGTCAGCGGACGGCCCTGCGCGCTTCTCGCTCCATAGATGACCGCCGGATTAACGGAAGCGTCATCATCGAGAATGACGACGGCGTCAGCGGCCACAATTTTCCTCTTGTCTCCGGAGCGGGCCACAACGAGGGGATTGATCTCGAGAAGTCGGCTTTCCGATCCCCAAAATGCATTGTAGACACTGACGATCACCTCAGAAAGCGGGCGAAGAAGCTCCTTGTCGGAGAATCCGATGCCGACCAAAAACTGGCGGATCTGATAGGGATAGACGGATCTCACATCGGAGACGACATAGGTATGGATCAGTTTCGGATCGATTTCCTCGACATCCATTCCGCCATGTTCGCTGAAGATAATTGCGGGAGCCCTATCCTTCGTGGAATAGGTGACGCTCAGATAGAACTCCTTTTCGATGTCCAGCTTTTCCTCGACAAGAGCCCCGATCGACTTTTCACCATAAACCTCCCGGGTTGCCAGGTCAGAAAAGACCTTTTCAACCTGGGACTTATCGGAAACGACCTTGACGGCTCCGGCCTTTCCACGTTTTCCGACCAGCACCATCGACTTGATGACGACTCCCGGCTCTTTCTCGACAAACTGGCGGACTGCATCATTCATCTCCGCGGAAAAGACATAACGAGGGACGGGAATCTTATACTTCTTGAAGATGGCTCCCAGTGCCTCGTGCTCATAAAGCTTCATCGGCTCTTGACTCCTTGAAATTGGGTATCGGAAGGGAATTTCATCTGCCGCTTATGGGAAAATTCCGCAGTATGATACTGAACAATGGGGGTCCGAGTCAAATCCGATAAGCCAAGATCACGAATTAGGGACCGTGGTGATCCTCCGGAAGAGATCCATGACGCCGACGGGCGAATCGCAAGTCCCATCCCGTCCGGACAGCAAGAGCCACATACATTCATCGGAACGGAGATCCTCGTCCCGAGTCAGAACGAGGTTTGATAGACGAAACCAGAAAGCGATCAGGGAGAATAGGTCTCGGAAATGGGGATCGACAGCCCGGGCAGAACGGGAGGGGCGCATCGGCCCCTGTTTTTGTGTCGGAATCTTTTTTGCCGGATCAGGCACACGAGGAGGAAAGCCCTTGAAAAGAAGCTCACGAAAAACCAACGGATTCTGAAAGACTCATAGCCCGCAAGATGTCGCTGAGCTGACTTGGGCAGGTCATGAAAGATCGGATGCGCCCCAAAAGACCCTTGACCGCTCTGAATGGCTTTGTTATGTTTTTAAGGTGAACAAATGATCACCTTAACACCATATGGAGCCGGGACCGCTATGGAGACCTCCGGGGAGACACTGACCACCAGGCAGGCGGAAATTCTTCATTTCATCCATCTGCACATCGAACAGCTCGGATACCCCCCCACTCTTCGGGAAATCGCCAACAAGATGGATATCCGGGGGATCAGCGCCGTCCGGAAACATCTTGATGCGCTGGTTCGAAAAGGGCATCTCATTCGTAGAAAGGGTGCCCGGGCCCTCGATGCGGAGTCCCTTCTTCCTTCGACAGTCCCGGTCCCCGTTCTTGGCCGCGTTGTGGCAGGCATTCCGGTCAACGCAACGGAAAACCGTTTGGATACCATCGCGATCGACCCCTCCTGGTTACCTTCCGGACCCGTTTTTCTTCTCCGGGTCAAGGGCGACAGCATGAAACAGGCGGCTATTCTGGATGGCGACTATGTCCTTGTCCGTGCAAAGGAAACGGCGGAAGAGGAAGCGATCGTGGTCGCCGAGATCGACGGAGAAACAACGGTCAAGAGACTCCGGAAAAAGGGCGGACGCCTCATCCTGGCTCCTGAGAACCCCGACTACAATGAAATCCCTGTCGCCGAGGGCAGTGCATTCCGCATCGTTGGGACGGTGTGCGGCGTCTTCCGCCCCTCTCTCGAAGGTTCGCATTGAGACAGGCCCCGCTCCCCCCTTCCGGCGCACCTCCCTTGCCGCCACTTTTCCTGCAACAGACCTCGCTGCAATCGCCTCTCCTCCTGCAGGGAGAAGAACCCCGGCTCGGCATTTTTGTCCACCGCATCGTGGCATCCCGCCTTCTCGATCCGGCCGAATCCGGGAGTTCATGCCTCATTGTCTGCGGCGACAATGTCTTTCGGCCCGATATTATCGTGCAGAGCGCGAAAGCGGTCGCGATGGATCCGCACACGCTCCTTTCACGCATCCGGATCTCGCGAGCGGTCACAATCCACCAGTTCCACACGCTTATCGTCTCCCGGATCGCGGAAGAGCTCAAGAGATTCCGGGCATCGCTGATCATTCTGTCCGGTATCCTCCCCCTTTTTTCGGACGGGGCAGTTTCCGAGAGAGAGTCCTCAGGACTTCTGCTCTCCGTCATGACGACACTTCGCGGGGTCGCGCTCAGGAGAAGCATTCCCTGCATTCTTCCCGTCGACCGCTGCGAAGCCGTGAAGGACGCCCGTTCCGGGCGCCTCCTCTCTCTCCTGGAATCATTGATCGAGTCGGCAATTCTTCAGGAGCTGCCAAGGAACGAGAAGTCCGCTCCCCGTCGAATCCCCGGGAAGCTCTTCGCAGACCAGGAGCCCTGATGGGACGGACGCTGCCCACCTTTACAATGAACGTCGACCAGACGCTGTCCGACCTCTCCCGATTCCGGAGAGCCCTCAGGCGAGAGGACCAGAGTCTTCTCGACGGCCTCTTCGCCGATGCGCGCCTTCATGCCCAGGCCGGCGCCTTTCTCTCTCCCGTGGACCCCTTTCCGGTGATCCTGCTCTGCATGCTTCTCGAAGAACGTCGCGAACGCCTCCTTCTCGAGGGCCGCATCCGGGAAATCGAGGATCGTGGTGAAGGCCATTCGTCCTGAAAGAACGGGATGGCTGCTGGATGTCTATCCCGCATCACAAGGCATGCTGCTCTGGATCCTGAGCGACAAGGGAGAGCGATTCCTCCGTCCAGTTCGATTTTCTCCCCGCTTCTACGCAGATGCGACAGAACGCATTCAGGCCCGGCTTAAAACCCTGCTTGGACGCCTCCGTCGTCCTGTTTCCCTCGTCCGAACGGAACGCGTCGATCTCTTTTCCGGAGCCCTCCGCCCCGTCTTCGAACTCACGACGTTGTCGCCGGCAGATTTTTTCGCGGTGATCAGAGCGGTGTCCTCCATTCCGGAGATCGTCCTCTACAATTACGACATTCCCCTCCCTCAACTCTATTTCTATGAATCCGGGCTTTTTCCTCTCGCATTCTGCCGAATCGACACACTTCCGGACAGACGTGCACTTCTTGACTCCCCCTGGAACACCGATCCCCCCATGCCTCCTCTCCGGACAATAACCCTTGAGCTCGAATCGGAGGCCCCCCCCGGAAAGCATGGAGCGACGGAAGGACTGGTCGTCGAGAGCGACGGGAAGCGAAGGCTTCTTGACGGAGAGGATCCCCGGGAACTCCTGGCCACGATCAACGCCATTCTGAAACGGGAGGATCCTGACCTCATTCTCTCCCGAAGGGGCGATGACCTGATCTTTCGCCGCATTCTGGCGCTTTCTGAAAAGATCGGTATTCCTGTGGCCCTGAACCGGGGAGAAAGGCGGCCGATCTCCCCAGGAAGAGACCGCTCTTTCCTTTCTTACGGAAAGACTGTTTTTCGCGCAGGCGGTTTTTCCCTTTTCGGACGATGGCACCTGGACCAGAGCAATTCCTTCATCCTGAAGGAAGCGGGGCTTCCCGGGCTTTTCGAACAGGCCCGCGTCACCCGGATCCCTCTCCAGCAACTCGCCAGAACCTCCACGGGAACCGGCATCACCTCCATGCAGATGGCGAGGGCCATCGCCTCCGGAATCCTTGTCCCGAAGGACAAGGGGCATCCGGAGGAATTCCGGAGCGGACTCGATCTTGTCGAAAGCGACAAGGGCGGCATGGTCTTCCTTCCCAGACCCGGCATCCACGAATCGGTCGTGGAACTCGACTTCGCCTCGATGTATCCCTCCCTGATGACGGCCTACAACATCTCCCCGGAAACGGTCAACTGTTCCTGCTGCCCTGCCAATCGGGTCCCGGAAAGCGGACACCACCTCTGCACGCGTCGGAGAGGTCTGATCCCTTCGGTTCTCGCCCCGCTCCTTGAAAAAAGACGCCGATACAAGGAGCTCAAAAAAACGGTGGAAGATCCGTGGCTCAGACAGGAGTACGAGCGACGCCAGGGCGCTCTCAAATGGCTTCTCGTCGTCTCCTTCGGCTATCTGGGCTACAAGAACGCGCGCTTCGGAAAAGTTGAAGCCCATGAATGCGTCACCGCTCTGAGCCGGGAAAAGCTTCTCCAGGCGAAAGAGGTCGCGGAAGAGTGGGGATACCACTTTCTGCACGGGATCGTCGACTCGCTCTGGCTGTCGCATCCCGATCTGGACGAAGCCGACTGCCAACGTCTCGCCGAAGCCATCTCCCGGACGACCGGCCTTTCCATCGGAGTCGAGGGACTCTACCGCTGGATTCTCTTCTTCCCGTCGAAGGCGCGCGTAGGCTTTCCGGTCATAGCCATAGTCCGGAGAGAAGGTGTCGTAGGCCCGGGCTCGGGACGCGGGATCGGGATCTCCCTCGCCAGTGCTGACATAAGAGATTCGTTCTCCGGGGTGGGGGGATTGTCCGCGGGCCGCCAGTTCCTGTGCCACGATCGCTTGGAGGGAGGCCTTGCGGTAGGATTCTGCCTCCTTCGAGATCCGCTTTCTGATGGCCAGCTCCGAAACCGGGATGCGACCTCCCGCGATCTCCACCAGTCCCTCCTCGAGCAGTCGTCTGGCTTCGGGAAGGCGGGCCCTGTAGTCCTCGATATCGCTCGCCAGGGAAAGATGGTCGACGATCCGTTGCTGCATTTTTGCGATAAAAGGGGGGGGTATCGCTCCGGCGAAGTTCGATTCCGCGGATTTTTGTTTCGCCCGAGCGGAAAACGCCGATGTAGCGGTTGGGAACGGCGAGGCCCGGGCGGCCCTTCGACGGGAAGAAGAGAATCCAGCGGTAGA